>JAQBZB010000406.1 GCA_027622275.1 Planctomycetota bacterium
GCGAGCCTCGCCCTCCCGAAACTCAAATCGGGAAGTTGTTGATAATCACTTTCTAAGGGGAGGAGACGAGATGAAGCAACTAGAATTGAGCTTTAGAAGCCGCAAGGCGCTAACCGTTCACGTGGGCGAAGCGGCGGCGACGGAAATCATCGAGTTCCTGGTACGATTGGCCGAACGTGTCGAGCAGTTGGATCGAGGCAAGGTCGACATTATGGAGATCGTTCCAACAGCGCCCGCTCGCAGGAACACGCTGCGGAAGGCCGCCTAGAATTAACTCATGACAACTTTTCTCGTTACTGGTGCCGCCGGCTTCATCGGCTATCACGTGGCGTCGAAGCTTCTCGACCGCGGCGACCGCGTTGTTGGCATCGATAACCTGAACGACTATTACAGCGTGCAGCTGAAGCGCGATCGCCTCGCGCAGTTGGATGGTAGGGACGGCTTTGAGTTTCGAGAGTTGGACGTTGCGGATGGCGCAAGCCTCGAACAGCTGTTCTCACAGGACGGCCCGGATCTCGTGATTCATCTCGCGGCTCAAGCAGGCGTCCGCTATTCGATCGAGAATCCCGGTGCGTACGTGCAAAGCAACTTGGTTGGCTTCGCGAACATCCTTGAAAACTGTCGGCACCATCAGGTGAAGCATTTGGTTTATGCTTCGTCCAGTTCCGTCTACGGTGCCAACACGAAGATGCCCTTTTCGGTACACGATAACGTCGATCATCCGGTCAGCCTGTACGCCGCCTCGAAGAAGGCCAACGAGCTGATGGCTCACACCTACAGCCATCTTTATCGCTTGCCGACGACGGGGCTTCGGTTCTTCACGGTTTACGGACCGTGGGGGCGGCCTGATATGGCGCTCTTCAAGTTCACCGCGGCGATGCTCGCGGAGCGACCCATCGATGTCTACAACCACGGCAAGATGCAACGCGATTTCACCTACATTGATGATATCGTCGAAGGGGTGATTCGAACCGCGGATCACATCGCCGAACCGAATTCTGATTGGAGCGGCCAGACGCCCGATCCTGGTACGAGCCTCGCGCCCTATCGCATCTACAACATCGGCAACAATCAGCCGGTCGAACTGCTTTACTTAATTGAGGTCATTGAGAAGTCACTCGGTTGCACCGCCGAGAAGAATCTGCTCCCCATCCAGCCCGGCGACGTTCCCGCGACGTATGCGGATGTTGATGCTTTGACGCGCGACGTCGGCTTTCAACCACAGACACCGATCGAAGTTGGTGTGCGAAAGTTCGTCGAATGGTATCGCAAGTACCACGGTGAATAAGCGGCACTCCGTTTAACAGTAGTCGGCTGGGTTTCCGGCAAGATGCTGGGGATTGGTACATGGTGGTGGCGTTCAGCCGCTAAACCATCATTCAGTCCCTTCCCCCCCCGCAAGAATCTCGCTGCCCAATCGCTCGGCCGCACGTTGATGTATCTTCCGCGCGGCGTCGGCGGATTTGCCCAGCCGCTCGCCGATTTCTTGCCAAGTCTGGCCGTCGATCCGATAGAAGCAAACCACGCGTTCGAGATGCGTCAACTGGGCGTAGGCGTTTTCGAGCTGTTCGTGCCAAGAGAAACTTTCGAGATCGTCGGTCGCGCTGGGATCGTCGAACAACTCCGGCGGGCAGTCGGCGATGTTGGTTGCCATGCGCAAGATCACCGAACGCAAGGTGCGGAGGCATCTGTTGCGGAGTGCGCTTTCGCAGTAGTTGACGAAATGCTCGGGACTGGCGAAGCGCCTCTTCACGCGCCCTTCGATAATGCGGACGAAGAACGAGCCGAACACATCATTCGGTTCGACGGCCCAGGCGATCTTCAATTGCCGCAGACGAATCTGGATGCAACGCCGCATCTGATCGCCATATTCGACCCACAGATCCGCTTGTGCATCTCGATCGCCGTCCAATGCCCGCTCGAACAACTCGCGGACGGTTGTGCTTCAGCCATCGCGAACCTCCCCTGCTGCTTGTGGGACGTGACGACAGTTCATCACACGCCACCGAACTTGTCACTGCCGTATCGAAAAGACTTCTTCACCAGTTGTAGCGAGGCGGACACCGCTTTTCCATCCTCGGCGAAACTATTTTGGAAATTATTTTCGCGCCGCTGTCCAAATCGGCCATCTCGCGCGTAATTACTAATAGAGGACCATCGTTTTCAACGCCGCCCCGACACTCGGCGGGCTTGGCGAGCCCGTAGTGGTGGCTTCCAGCCGCCACCTCCACACCGGTCGTTGGCGGCTGGAAGTCACCACGACGACGACCGGTGCAACGCCACTTTCAGAACCATCCACCAAAAACATCTTCGCCCCGGAGCCACCGACATGAGCAAGCAACGCCGCAGACGATTGAACCGCCACAAGCGAACACGCAATCGAAGAAGTTTCATCCGCAACGGCGTGGAACAACTCGAAAGCCGCGTCCTGCCCGGCGGTTTTCTCGATCTGCTGGCCGGCGCGGCTTTTGCTTCCAATTTGGATCTGCTTCCCGCGGAACAGTTCGTTCCCGAAGAGATCGAGGCGGAATCCAAAGCTTTCACACTTCGCGAGCGATCAGCCAGCACGTTGCTGCAAACCGGTTTATCGCTGCCGGATATCGATCTTGAGCCGCACGAAGAGCGTGTCGAGCTGAAACCGAACTTTGAAGACCTCGACGTCGCCCCCATGTCGCGTGCTGCAACGAACACGCTGGTTGCGGCCACCTTCGTTGACTCCTTCTTCACCAGCAACCAATTCGTCGACACCATTCCCCATCTCCCTGTCTCCCCGTCTCCCCCTCTCACCGCCCCCTCTCGCTCCTTCAACTCGCCAATCAGCCAACTCGGCAGCGGCGTCGGCAGTGGTTCCGGTCAAGGCTACAACGTCACGGGAGCCGAATTGCCGCAGGCGAGTGTTGGCAGCACTCCCATTGCGGCATCTTCTATTCCAGCTTGGATGATGGGTGAAGGGGAGGGTGGCGCATTGGCAACAGCCCCCACCAGTGCGCCGGTCATCGGAACAGGAGGAACAACCGCAACTGCCACGGCAACATCCACTTGTGGCGGCAGTGCTTCGGGTTCCGCAGCGATGTCGGCGTCAGGGTATGTGTCAATTAGTACAGTTGACGCTGAATACGAACGTGATGGCCAGGTTGAGTTCAACATCACATTCTCAGGCTATGCTCCGTGTGGCTTTACCGTGGATTGGAGCACGTCAGATGGCTCCGCAACTGCCGGCTCGGACTATGCCGCAACTACCGGTTCGACCGCTTTCAGTGGAACCTCTGGTGAGACTGTTGCAATACAAATCGGGATCACGAACGATAGTTTGGTGGAAGGGGACGAGGACTTCACTGTAACACTCGATTCTGTCCATGACGGATCTGGCGGTGCGGTCGCGGGGAATATTGACATCGGCTACGGGGCCGGGGGCGGATCGGCAAGCGGAAGCGGGGGCGGGAGCGCCAGTGGTAGCGGCAGCGTTTTTGGTGCGACAGGGAAGGCGATTATTCTCTATGACGACTATGACGTCGTGTGGGAACTATCTGGGTCCGCCACGGAGGGAGGATCCTCGCCGGAGCTTACGGTTACGGTTTCCCCGAGTCCAAGGCATGCGTTTGAGGTTCATTACGAGGTTTTACCTGATAGTTCTACGCCAGGAGCGTCGACTGGTGACGTTCAGGATGCTTCATCTTACGTCTTCGTCTATTTACAAGCCGACAAACTCGACGATCCATCAGTAGAATTCAAGCAGACCATCACCGTAGTCGATGATTTCATCGTTGAAGAAACAGAAGAATTCGAGGTCATCAACGTCTCGGTGACGATGGGAACTGGTGGCGGAGCGCCCGATACAGTCCATCTGACTCATCCAACGAACGGTAAGTTTGAGATCATTGACAACGAGTGGAGATGGGTGGGAACGCCAGAGCAGATTTCCTATGCCTCTAATACTGTTGCGATCGACGCACATTGGTATCCCGATGCCTCATTCCTGGTCGGTAGGATGGAAGTAGAGTCGCAAAAGACTGGAGGTGGCGCATTCGAAGGGCCAAATAGTTTGAAAGTAACTGTGAGCGGGGAGTTCTATGATGACGCGTTCACGGGGGCTCAGATCTCAAGTCAATCAGTCGGTCTTACGTTTGAGTTTATTTGCGACAAGACTTTTGGTACCGTGTCTCAAGAGGCAGGTTCTGCCGGGGCTGGAGCTTCCGATTTTGACGACGATGGTGAGCTAAGGGCCGGAGTTGATAGCGGAGATGCGGAGAAAATTTCCAATCCGGCAGAGACGATTGTTAACGTTCAGTTCGCTGGTGACTCTGCGGTTGCTGATTCACTGTCAACGACCCTGACGGGTGGTGCTTACGGTGCCGGGATCGAGTTCACACAGAACCACAGCTGGGGTGACCATGCCGGAGTCTTTAACTCCGTTGGGGTGCTCAAATGCAAGAAGGGGTCGGTTTGATTTGGACGACGCTCAGAGCAACAAGTCTCGACATGAAATCAATGGCGACGAAACAGAAATGGCTTCGCTTTTCGCTCCGCAGTCTGCTGATCGCGATCACGGTATTTGGGTTGCTGTCCGCATGGGGAACACAACGATTCAAATCCAACACCTGGCACCGAGGCTGGTCACAGCACATTCTTGCTGACACACCGAACAAAACGGAATCGCTTGTTGTTCGCTGGCTTGAGAAACGAGGGTTCGAAGAAATCCAGAATACGAATTCGGTTGGCCGGCCAAACCTGGGACGAGTCTTGCGGAACCGCGATCCAACTCTTCGCTACTATTGCCAATTCAACCGGACTTCCTGCTCGTCTCTGTATGTAAGCGTCGACGTGCGGGAGTCCGCGCCGCCCAACCAGCAGATGTCTGTCCTCATTTCTCTCGGCATCGGATATTACGATATCTGGCCTTGGGAGACTCGTGCCTACAGAGAGGCCGCCGACCGGCTCTGTTCTGATTTCAACGCTTGGTTTGAAAAAGAACTGCCAGCCGAGTTGATTGCATCGACCACGACAGAGAATTGAAAAAGGCCCCCGCGGCAGTACGCAGCGCGAACTATGTCACACCATTTGTACGACTACATCGGCGGGAACATCTTCCTCGATATCGACGAGTCGCCGATGATGCGAGCCCGGAAGGAACAAACGGGAAGGAACAAACCGGACAGGTCCAATACTGTTCGGCACGACGATCGGGCGGAGTGGCCCGGCTTGGCGTTCTGATCGTCGTGCCACTGCTTCGGAGTTTTCGGAGAAGCAGTGCCTTCCCGTGAAACGACGGCCACCCACCACTGCTTGCGAGCAAGCAGTGGCACAAGCGGCACCACCATGAGGTGAAATCTTGACGACTCATAATCTGCGCTCGCTCGCTGACGCGATTCAGTGTCTGTCAGCACGCTGGCCAGAGATCGCCGAAAGAACAGAAAGTAGTAGTCCCGTCTTCGTCCTCACCGCCGGTTGGCGGTCGGGCTTGACGCTGTTGTAGCGGTCGCAAACTCGCCGTGCCACAAAAAAAATGAAAAAGTTTGGAAAACTTTCGAGGTCAAATGTCCAAATCGGCCTTCTCGCGCATAAGGACTAATAGAGGCATCACATTGAACGAGTCCTTTGTGCAGGGAGTGACGGAGATGGGAGGTAAAAACGGGACAGGTCTAATTATTGACGAATGCTGATGGTGATGCTTGGTTGTGCGGATGCCTCGAACTGCTCGCGTTGCACCTGATGGGATGGTTTTCCACGTCCTCAATCGTGGCGTGGGACGCATGCGGCTATTCAACAAGGACCGTGACTACGATGCCTGGGTGAAACGTACGGCGAACCAACTTGGGCTCGAGTCGACGTTACGTCGTCGCGGTCGCCCCAAAACAGAGAAGCCTGACCCTTGATAATTAGACCGGTCCCGTTTTATTGCAGTTGATAATGGCGCACAAGCGAGCTAAAGCGGCGGGATTTCGCAGATACTCACTTCGGACTCTGCTGTTGATCGTAGCAGTCGTCGGTGTAGCGTTCGCGTTGGCACGCATAGCATTGTCCCCTACACCCCGGTCTATCATGCAGGCTGCGCGTGTTGGGGTTGCCAATTTTGGCGGTGACGAACACCCTTCGGCATTGCTCGTGCTGTCCGCCAAGACAAGTCTGTCACCCCGAACGATTGACGCCATCGCGACATTCAATGAAGAAAGACCTGTGCGCGGTGTCATCTTTAAACACCGTGCAATCGGCCCTGAAGACGTTCGCCTATTGGAGAACCTTCAGAATCTGGAAATGATCAACGTGCGAGATGCAATGGCGATTTCGCCTGATCTGTTAACAGCCCTACCTAACAAACCCGAACTAAAGAAGGTCACCATGTACGACAGTGATTTGTCCGGACTGAGCTTTCCGGAGGAGTTGCCACTGCGCGTACTTTGTCTCGACGACTCAATTATATCAAGCTCGCAATTGCATTCTGTAGCGACATATTCACAACTAACACAGTTTTCAGCATGTGGGACTTCGCTCACTGAGCCAATGGAGTTTTTAGGCCACCTTACGGAATTACGCCACGTGTCTCTAGTCCCAAAACAAGCGATCATTCGAAGTCTGCTTTAGCCAAAATCGTTG
>JAQBZB010000054.1 GCA_027622275.1 Planctomycetota bacterium
TGTAAACAATAAAACGCACCAAGAAAAGGGGGGATTTTGAGTTTTTCTTGCTCAGCTTGCGAAGCAGTCTTCAAGAGTTCGCTTGTTCTGGGTCTAGTCGGGACAAATGTCACTAGCGTCGAGTTGCTTCAGTTGTGCGACTTGCCAAATATGAAATGGATGGACGTCGAAGTAAACGCTACAACACGAGAGATGTTGCTCGATCAAGGCAAGAATAAACTACTGTTGCGCAAACGGAGCTGGCGTCCAATCAAGTCTGACTTTTAGTGACATAGGTTTTGCTGCGGCTGGGTGGTACAGACGAATGATCGGTGTGCCACTGGTGCCGCCAGTGCGGCCACACTGGTGAAACAGCGAGACGAACGACTTGGTTGGATCGTAATAAATGGCGATCGCATTCGAACTGGTGTGGCAAACTCGGCACTGGCACCGCCAGCCCGGATTATTCATCAGCCGCCTGGCGATAGCCTGCGGTTCTCGTGAACTTCGAGAGAACCGCACGCTATCGCGTGGCGGCTGATTTGCGCGGTGTTTTGGGCAAGCTAGCCGTAACGAATCTTACAAACGTGTGTTTTGCAGAATGCTGAACGATTCATGAATAATCCGGGCACACCAAGGGTTGACGTGTTGGCGAATCACAACCGACGTTCTCTGACCGATGCGATTCAGTGTCTAGCCGCTCGCTGGCCGGACATCTGCGCGACAACAACAAGCGAACGTCCCGTCTTTGTCCTTGCCGCCGGTTGGCGATCCGGCTCGACGTTGTTGCAGCGGATGTTGATGCCGGAGTGTTTTATATGGGGCGAGCCGTATGGACACTCGGGCATGTTGCAGAGCTTGGCCGATCCGCTGCGGTGCATTACCGAGGACTGGCCGGAGCCGCATTTCTTTTATCACGGTGAGCGTGCTTCCAATGTAGCCGTCACGCTCCGCCGTGACGAGCCTGCCGCGAGTGACGTTGCAGCGCTGGTGGATGCTGCTATGCGGCAGGAGTTTGAAGCGGAGGG
Source organism: Planctomycetota bacterium (assembly GCA_027622275.1). Classification (GTDB taxonomy): domain Bacteria; phylum Planctomycetota; class Planctomycetia; order Pirellulales; family Pirellulaceae. The sequence continues at coordinate 1,008 of JAQBZB010000054.1, forward strand.
ACGCAGTGCGGAGGTGGAACAAGAGGTCGATCGGGCTCTGCGGGACGGGGGTGAAACTGCGGGGCTCATCACGACGGAGCGTGATGGCTACATTGGGGAGCGTGATCGCGACATAACCGAACGCTTTGTGGCGAATCTTTATCCGAGTGTCGCGACGCTGCTCGATGCACATCGCGCGTACTTGGAAACCCTGTTCGTTCAGCCCGCGCGAGATGCAAAGGCCCAGCGCTGGGGATTCAAGGAAGTGCGGTTGTCGGCGGATTATGCGCACTACTTGAAACTGCTGTACCCGGCCTTGATCGGACCTTTGCGAAAAATGCTAGCAACTCGACCATCGTAACCCGAAGCGTGAGCGAGGATTTGAGGCGGGAACCAGCGCCGTCCTCGCTTACGCTTCGGGTTACTTGCGCAAAGGTCCGATCAAGGCCGCTGTATCCCAACTGCAAGTTCCTGTTCCTGATCCGCAATCCGTATGACGCCTATCGGTCTTGGGCTGCCAGACGTAACGCGGGTTGGAAATGGTTTTATCGTTGGCCCGATCAGCCAGTGACCGCTCGGTTGTTCGGACAGCTGTGGTGTGAGCTGGCCGGCAGCTTTGTCGCCGAAGCCCAGCGGCTCGATGCGCACGTCGTCCGCTATGAAGCGTTGCAGGCCGGGGAGTTCGAGCCGATCGAGTCTTATCTTGGATTCCAGCTCAATCGCGATGCCGCCAAAATCCGACCCGCCGACGGACCTCAGCCGATCGATGTTATCCCGCCAGCGGAACTGGCGGAACTTGGCGATGAGATGCACGACTTGGCCGAGACGTTGGGGTATGCCAAGAGTACGATGGCCTTCCAAGGCCGTCGTGATGCGGAGAAGAAGCTCGACGGGCTTGGAAGCCCATCGAACGAAAGAACGGATGAACCAAACCTCGATCCGGCGCGCTGTGTTGTCCTCGTGCCGATCGGTGAGCAAGTGGTGCCGGCGTGTGAAGAAGCATTGGCCGAGTTGAAACGTCGCGGTTATCCGGTGCGGCGCGTGCGAGGCTACTCGGCGATCGATCAAGGCCGTAATCAGATGGCGACCGACGCAATGGCCGACGGCTTTGACGAGACGATGTGGATCGACTCGGATGTCGGCTTCGATCCCGATGACATCGACAAGCTGCGGCGACACAACGTGCCGATCGTCTGCGGCATCTATCCGCAAAAGGGGCGGCGCGTGCTGGCGTGTCATGTGTTGCCTGGCACGGAGAAGCTGATCTTTGGAAATGAAGGCGGGCTGACCGAGATTCTGTATGCAGGAACGGGCTTCTTGCACGTGCGGCGCGAGGCTTACGAAACGATCCGACGCGAGTTGCAATTGCCGTTGTGCAACGAACGCTTCGGCGGGCGGCCGATGGTCCCGTTCTTTCAACCGATGAGCCATCCCCTTGCGACGGGGCATTGGTATCTGGCCGAGGATTTCGCCTTTTGCGAACGGGCTCGGCAAGCGGGCTTCAAGATCTTTGCCGATACAAGCGTGCGGCTGATGCATTACGGCAACTACGGCTACAGTTGGGAAGACGCTGGCATGGAACTGGAACGCTACCGCACCCTTCATTTCCACACCAAGTGACGGGCGCGCGGAGTTGCAGCAAAAAAGTGGAATATGCTTAGGCCGCTCGAGTCATTGCGAAGCCGTCACTGAGTAATTCCGCTAGGACCGGCCACATGCCCGACAACACCTTCGTGAGACGGATCGTAACGCACACGGATCGAGTCATCCAGCAAGCTGTATCGAAACTCGGCTTGCGTTCGATTCCGGTTCACGATAACTTCCCAACCCTGTCTGTTGGCTCGGTGATAGCATTGGATGGCGGTTCGTCTTGCCTCACGTCGATTCAACGGGCCGCTGGCATTGCCGTCGGGCGCGTGTTGATTGGGTCGTTGGCACCGGTTGCTGCGTGACCGCGGACGCCTGGAGAGGTCGATTGCTCGGCTGGAGATGACATGGAAGTCACGAAAATGATGCGTGTTGCAACGATCGCGGTGGTCCTCGGTTCGCTGCCATTGACGACCGGCTGTGTCGGTTTGTTGTCAACGCTGCGATGGGTGGGCGGCGAGAATCTCGTGCCTGCCGAATATGACGACCTCGAAGGCAAACGCGTCGCCGTGATTTGCGTCTCCGATCAGTCTTCTTACGGCACCGGCTCCGAGTCGCTGTTGTTGGCTCGCGAGGTGAGTTCGATCTTGCAAAAGAACGTCAAAGATATCGAACTGGTTCGCGCGGACGAAGTCGCGGACTGGATCGACCGCGAGGGTTGGGACGAGATTGACTATCGCGAGATCGGACGCGGCGTCGAAGCGGAGCGTGTGATCGCTATCAATCTGTCGAGTTTCAGCATCCGTGAGGGTGCATCGCTGTACAAGGGCCGGGCCGATGTCGACATTTCCGTTTACGACATGGGAGACGGTGGCCACGAAGTCTTTCGGAAATCGGTTCCCGAATTCAGCTTTCCAGCCACCGGACCTTATCCGGTTGGTGACTTGAGCGAACTTCAGTTCCGTCGCGCCTTCTTAAAGACGCTTTCACAGCTTGTCGCTCGGCATTTCTACGCGTACGACGTCGCGGAAGACTTCAGCCGTGATTCGGCCTTTATCAGGCCTTAACGGCAGCCGGTTGGACGTCTTCGTCCGTCCAAGACAGAAGGACTGACGGACGAGGACGTCCATCCTACAGTTTTGGAACGGGACGTTTCGGGGGCGGCTTCTTGAGCATCTGCTTCTGATCGTTGCGCGCGGGACGCGGTGGACTGTTGTTATTATTGGCGGCAGTCCGATTGGGAGGTGGCGAGAGGTCGGTGAACTCTTCGGTCCACTTCCATCCCAACGGTGTCTTCAACTCGCGCGATGCCAGCAGCGCCCAGGGGGTGCCGGGATGCTCATCAACGACGCGCTGCAAATATCCTGCGGCCTGTTGTGCGGCCTTTGCCAGCTGACTGCCCGTGCTGATCTCGTCGTCGTGCCGCAAGACCCAAGTGTTGTTCTTCTCATTCGAGAACTTCAGGCCTCGCTTCGCTAAGGCGAGCATGGCGTTGTATCCTTCGGCTCGCACCTTGGCGGCCATCACGCGTCCCACCGCCAGATCGTAACCGGCCTGCCAGCGCGGCGACGCTTCCTTGGCACGATCCGCCTCGCCCAACTCGAGCATGCCGTAGAGCCCGGCGAGTTGCGGCTCGAGTTTCGCGGCCCCCTTTTGTGCCTCGGCCAACGCCGTGGCAAGATCGGCTTCGCTTTGTTTTACGAACCGCAACCGAGGCGATTCGAGCTGATTCATCCACGAAAGTTGTGCCGTTTTCAGTAACGAGGCTCGTGCCTTGTTCTCGTTGACTTGGCGAAGATACTCTTTGGCTGGCAAGTAATCCGGACGATATCTCCGCATCACCTCTGGATCGAAGAAGTGCTTTAGATGAGCCGAAAACGGAGTCGTCTCGCCGCCTCCGACCGTTCGATTCACGTTTCGATTGGGATGGACCGAGAAGTAGATGCCGCCGGTTTCGTAGCACAAGCGAGTCAACGAAAACGGGCCGAAACCGGAATCCATCGGGTCGGGATCTTCGCTATCCATAAAACGCAGCTTGACGCGTTCGGGAAACAACGACTCGGGGCCCTGGCTGACGCGACCCCATTGTTCAGATTGGTCGTAGTTCGGGTCGGGATCGACCCACTTCACAAGCGTTTCGTCGCGACCAAAGGGGGCGGGCACTCCGACCACATAGACGGGGACTTCAAGTCGTCGGCAAAGGTTTACCGTCTTGTCGAGCCCCACTTGGTCGTCACCGACTTCATCGGTGAACACGACCAACATGATATTTCGAATCGGCGACTCACTTCGGTAACTACGATATTTCTCGACGGCTGTATAGATTGCCGTAAAGACATATTCCGTGCCCGTATCATCTTGCTTCATCGCCGCAACGGCATCTTTGATCTCGGCGAGGTTGTCCGTTGGTTTATCGGTCAGGAAGTTAACCTTCTGGCCAAATGCGATGACGGACGTTAGCAGCGGTTTGTCATCATGCCGCTTGAAGGCTGGGTTACCGGCCGCTTCGATGACGCCCAACTCCTGATAAATCCGGTCGAAGCGTTCGTTAATTTCAGCTCGCTGGCGCGTCAGGCTTCCCGATTGATCGAACAACCAAACGACCAACGTCTTGCGTTCTTCCAGCGACAACAAGATGTCTTGCGTGATGCGGTCGATGGCCCCGGTCGCGCCGGTCGTTCCTTCCCCGGCGGCACCACGTACCGGCAGGTTGTCGATTCGCAAACCGGTCGCGATCTCGATGACGTTGTTGACTTCGATCTTGGCAACGTCGACCGGACTCAACTCGCTCGGACGCGGCACATCCGAGATGTCGGAGAGCATCTCGGCAGCGGACAAAGCCATTTCGGCCTCCGCCAAACTGTTCGCGCCGACTTCTGCCAGCGGGCGATCGTTCATGAAGAACTCTTCGGGCGGAAGAACCTCTTGGTCATCGACAACTTCTTCGACGGGTGCCAAGATCGTCAGCGCGTCGCGTGTCTGCTGTTCTTGAAGATACGTCGAGAAGCCGAGAGCAAGCAGGAGTCCAACATGCACGAACAAGCTGGCTAAAAAACTCACGGTGTCACGATCAAACGCATTCTCGGCATCCGCTTCCGCGACGGGGTGCGACGCCCGAGGGTCTCCAGCGATGCTCACAGCTTGCCTCCTCTGTTTTGGACCAACCCCTGGGGTTGTTGGTTGGCACTCTCTCTTCGACGAGCCCAACCACTTAAGTTATTGTCTGGAATTGACTTGGCGAATGCAAGGTCGACGGGCGGATGGTTGCTTGTTGAGCGCAAGTTAATTGTATGCCGGCGTCGGGTTATTAGCGAGAACGCTTGAGATTACCCGCTGTACTCGTTGAACACCGGAGAAACATTAAAGTTCCCGTGGTGACCTAGCTCTAAGGGCCAACCGAACTATCAATTGCTTCGTTGACGCTCGCTGGTGTGCTATCTAGGATAAACGTGCTGGCCGCTCAGCATCCTGAACTCTCGCGGCCCAGTCCGCTTCTGCAACATCTTTTTCAAGCTGGGGATTTCGATGACTGGACTTTGCTATCGAAACGTGGGACGCAATCTTCTGGTATTCATGGGCTGCACCTGTATCGCTTCCATCTGTTTTGGACAGCGCGGGCCCGAAGAAGAACTCAAGATCCCGGGCCCCGAGACGCTAACCGTCATGGCGAGCGATGGCGTTCCGATTCGTTGCAGCTACTACGCCGGGGGTTTTGTCCAGACACCGGGCGAAAAGAAGGACAAACCAAAGATCGAGAAAAAACCTGGGAAAGAGGTCGTTCCCGTGATCCTACTGCATGGTTGGGAGGGGCGTCGTCGCGACTTTGACGAGTTGGCGAGTACCTTGCAGACGCGAGGTCACGCCGTCATCGTGCCGGATTTGCGCGGGCATGGTGACAGTACGACGTATCAAGATGCGAACGGTCTGTTGAAAGAAATCGATCGCGATCGAATGCGTTCGACGGACATGGCAGGAATGCTATTGGATGTCGAAGTAGCCAAGAAGTTCTTCCTGGAAAAGAACAACGCTGGCGAAGTCAACATCGAACTCTTGTGCGTGATTGGTGCAGATGTCGGAGCCATCGTCGCGGTGAATTGGGCGGCATTTGACTGGGCTCGCCGCCAGCTTCCGGCGTTCAAGCAAGGACAGGATGTGAAAGCGTTGGTTCTCGTCTCGCCACAAGAGTCGCACAAAGGCTTCTCCTTGACAAAGGCACTGAACTATCCGGTGGTTCAAAAGTCGCTCTCGATCATGTTGATCGTCGGCGAAGAAGACCGTACCGCGTCTCGCGAAGCGAAATCGATCCACGCCCGGCTCGAAAGGATGCGTGACGAACCAGCGGACCCGAAGGACCCGGATCTCGTCTATCTAAAACCGAACACGACGCTTCAGGGGACCCAGCTCATTAAATTTCCGAGTTTGCCGTTGCGTAACACCATCGCAAATTTCATCGAGCAGCGATTGGTTCGCAAAGCAGGGGACTTTCCCTGGACGGATCGAACGGGTCCGTTCGGCGACAACTAATGAGCGGCGATGATTTATTCAGTACGCTTCAGGAGTCCCGGTGGAATGGGCACCAACTGATTGCCGGAGCCGTCGCGCGGCGGATTCATGGCGGCGGGGATCTTGATCTCTGTGTCAATTGGTAAGACATCAGAGTTTGTCAGTACGCCATCATTTGCCTCAAAGATGATGCGCCAGTCGCCGCGGTCGCCGAGGTAGCGTTCCGCCAGGGCCTCGAGTGTATCTCCATCGCTAATCCGATGCAGCCGCTCGATTCCGTCAGCATTCGCGGACGGCGTCGCCTCAATCGTCGTAACAGGAATCGCCTCGGCAAATGGCTCGAAAGTCGAGGCGAGTTTTGGCGGAGCTTGAAGGTCGTCGCGGCGCACTTCTTCTGCCTGCGGAATCGGCACCGTTTCCGCCACGGCGGTCGTGGGGAATTGCTGACGAACGGTCGTAGGGGCAGCGACGGGCTCGGTTGGAATCGTTAGCTGCAACGTCAGATCGCCTCGCGACGCGGCGACTCCCGCGTATTCGATCGCTTCACGTGTGTCGACTGGCGGTTCGGTAGGGTCGTTTCGAAACGGCAAGGCCGCGCAAACGCCAGCCGAGATGACGGTGATTCCCAAGATTCTGCGTTTCATGCCAGCCATACTGCCTCACCCAGGTATCGTGTCCGTCGAAACTAGACTGCCACACCCAACACTTCCCGCCCGCAGTTAAAAAACTGTGTCTTAATTAGTTCCCGTAGTGGTGGCTTCCAGCCGCCACCGGACAATGCCGGCTGGAAGCCACCACTACCGCGAAATCGGGAAGTAGTAAGGACACCGTTTCTAAGTATCGCGATGAGCCAGCCCGTGGCTACAGATGGACCGCTGGCAGAGTGCCGGAATCTCCTGGTGTCGGAGCGTAGGAGGCCGGTTTTGCGGACTATGCCGAAGCGGACACGTTGCCAGCCTTGGTATTTGCCTTGCCGGTGGCGCTCTTCTTCGCGGTTGTCATCCACAACAGCACCGGAGAAGCCACGAAGATCGAGCTGTACGTGCCGACGGTGACACCCACGACGAGTGAAAACGCGAAGCCGTGAATTCCGTCGCCACCGATCGCGAAGAGAATCACGACGACAATCAACGTGGTCAACGAAGTCAGCATCGTCCGGCTGAGCGTTTGATTGATGCTGGTGTTGATCATGTCGCCGGTCAGGTTCGGACTCTTGCCGCGAACTTCACGGATGCGGTCAAAGACAACGATCGTGTCGTTCAGCGAGTATCCGATGATCGTCAACAACGCGGCGACAATCGGTAGGCTGATCTTGAACTCTTCGATCAAGAGGAATCCCAGAGCGTCGGCTAACCAGAAACTGACGGCGATCGCACCGACCGTAACGAGCACGTCGTGCAGCAACGCCACGACCGCGGCCAAACCGAAAATGACTCGTTGGAACCGAATCCAAATGTAAAGGACGATCCCGAATAAACTTGCAATCAACGCGGCGATGGCCTTTTGTTGCATGTCGCCGGCCACTTGTCCGCCAATCTTGCTCGACGAAGACCAGACTGGGCTGTCCGCGAACTTCGCCCTAAGATGATCCAGCAGTTGCGTTGTCTGGGCCTCGTCGGCGGAAACCGTCAGCTTCCATGTGAAGAATGCGTTACTGCTGCTTCGATCCCAAGCCGCGTTGTCAACATCGCGGTAAGAGATGGGCAATTTGAGTTCTTCAACCGCGGTATCGATCTCGCCGGTCAAGGTTTGAGCATTGATCGCGTGACCGAATGTAAGGTCAACTGTCGTTTGAGCTGAAGCTACCGGAGCCGCGACTTCCTTGATCTCTTCCGTATCACTGGCCTGCTTCGTTTCCACGGCTTCGAATTCCGCACCGGAGGTCACTTCCGCGGGAGGAGCCTCGGGAGCTGGGGCGGGCTCCGTCGTTGCTGGTTCAGCGGTCGCGGACGTATCCGCTTGCGCTAGCAGTAACTCGCGAGCATCATCGGCATAGGCGAGCAAGGTTCCAGCAGCGGGGGCCAACAACGAACTCTGGTCTGCATCGGACGCCGTCTCTGGATCGATTGCTCCAGGAGTCGCATCAGGCTTATCGGCGGGTGAAGTCTCCTTGGGCGACTCGCTTGCTGGAGCTTCCGTGGCAGGCTGTTCCGGTGTCGGTGACTCGCTCGCTGGCGTATCTTTCTGTTCGTCAGCACCTGACGTTTCGGCAGGTGCGTCGACTGGCTTGGGTTCTTCGCTCGGTGCCGGCACCGCGGCTTCGTCCGTGGCAGGAACTTCTTTGACCGGTGGTGTGGTTTCCGTGGTCGTGGGAGAGATCAATGCCACAGGACGCAGTGGCCCGTACTCAAGCGAATAGGTTGCCAGTTCGCTTGTGCGATTTGCGCCAGCGAATGCATCATGGATCGCCTTTTCCAAGTCGCGGACTTCTTCAATGTCCGAATCGACTTTGAACGTATCATTCGCGGTCGCGCCGGCGGTGTTGTTCATGGCGGTGACCGTGAACTGCGATCGCCCCAAACTCGCGAATTGAGAAGCCAGTCGCTCGCGCACGAGTTCCGTCTCGGTGGAAGACTTCAGCCGCAATTGGACTGAGGTGCCGCCTCGGAAGTCGATGTCGAAGATCCCAACTCCTCGGCCGCCGATGCCAACCAAACCGATCACGATGACCAAGATCGAAAGGGCCGCGGCCAACTTCCGTTTACCAATGAAGTCGATTTGTGTGGCACTTAGGAACTGCATCATGTTCAACTTTTTCAGCCAACGCGTTCGTTCCGCGATATCAAAGACGACCCGCGAGCAGAAGATCGCCGTGAACATACTCATCAGAATGCCCAAGATCAGTGTGACTGCAAATCCGCGAATCTGATCCGTTCCAATTCCGTAGAGGACAAACGCTGTTATCAGCGTTGTGACGTTGGCATCGATAATGGTTGTCGTCGCCCGGGAAAAACCGTTACGAATTGCCATTCGCAGCGCCGCACCGCGCGCCAATTCTTCGCGGATGCGTTCGAAGATCAGCACATTGGCGTCGACGGACATGCCGACGGTGAGGACGAGACCGGCCAGGCCGGGCAAGGTGAACGCGCCTTTGATCAGGATCATAATCGCCAAGATGAACAGCAAGTTCAGCAACAAAGCAAGGCAGGCAACGACGCCCGAAAATCGGTAATAGATCAGGATGAACACGAGGACGATCGCCAGCGAAATCCCCATCGCCATCGTGCCCTGCTGAATCGTCTCTTTGCCGAGCAGCGGATTGATCTGGTTCTCGCTGATCGGAATTGGATTCAACACGACTGGCAAACTGCCGGCTTCGAGGATGTTCACCATGAAGTCGACTTCTTCGGCGGTGAATTCGCCGGTGATGCGGCCTCGTCCTTCGGTGATTGGCTCTTGGATGTTTGGTGCTGAAAGCAGCGTGTTATCGAGAATGATGCCGAGTTGTCGGTTGAAGTTGCCTTCGGGACCGTACTCCGTCGTCAGATCGGCGAAGCGACCAACGCCACCGTTCGCCTGCTTCAAGTTGAAAATGATACAAGGACGCAACCGCTCGTCATTGCCTCGGCTCACGGCTCCGAGATCACCTCCGGTCACAACGTAGGGGTCGTCGGTCGCCATCAGGACATCGATTTCCTTGATGTCGCGACTGGCGATATAGCGTGTGAATTCAGTCTCATTGTCGCCAAAGTGCCCTGGCTCGACTTCCAGCACATCGCCGGTCGCCGCATCACGGATCGTGTTGCTGGCTACCGACAACTTGAATGTGCCACCGCCACCTTCTCCCTGCTCGCGACCAACGCGAGCCCACAAGCCAATCTGGGCTCCGGCTTCATCACGAATGAATTTACCTCGCTTGTTAGCGGGATCTTGAGCGAGTTCGCGAGCAAGCTCGATGATGTGAGCGTGGTCACGCGAGTTGGCCACGATGCGGAATTGGAGCACACCGGCGGTGCTGATCGACTTCTTAATCAGATCGACTTCGCGCTGATCCACTTCGGGAACGATGATTTCAACTTGTTGATCGCCGTAGGGCCGAATGACGATTTCTTTCGTACCACTGGGGTTGATGCGACGCGCGATCGCTTCCACCAAGGCACCCATCTTCACGCGTCCACCTGATCCGTCGGGGCCATCCAGATCGGAAGCCGCGGCCGTCGCATTTTCGTCGACTTCGTAAATCAGAATCACGCCGCCCTTGAGGTCGACGCCGAGCTTGATGTTGAAATGGCCCGCCTCGATGTTCTCCCGTTGCTTGACGCCATCGGCAGCGACGTATCCCTCGACGCGACCGTCTGATCGCACCAATACATAGCTGCCTGCCTTTTCAAGAATGCGAACTTTTGTGCCTGTGGTGAATTTGCCGTCTGGCGGTCGGCCTTGTTGCGGGCCGGTCGTGTAGTATTCGGTTTCGGCGGCGAGGACGTGCGAAAACTTCGCGTCTCCAGGGTCATAGGATCGGCCGACGACGAGACCGGACAGAACGATCGTGCAGAGGATCAGGCCGATTCGCCAACCGTGATCCGCCATGCGCAGTCGCTTGGCGAACAACTGTCCAAGAAAGATCGGCAAGCCGATCCCGAGGAGCAACACGGCAATCATGAAAGCGAACTTGAACTGTACCGATTCCGTTACTTGTGCGAGCAGCGTGAAGTCACTTAGCATGACAGGAGCTTCCTAATCCCTTCAGGGTCCGTCAGTTGGTTGAACGCGCCGGTAAACGGGGCGCACTGGCGAGTCATTCCTGGCTGGCTTCACGATCATCGGTGATGATGCGTGAAATCGCACTCCGTAAGACTCGCATTTTTGTATTGGTGCTGTCGTCGATTCGGAGCGTCACGTCCTCCGAATCCTTCTGGACGTTCACGACCACGCCGTGAATGCCCCCGATCGTTACCACGCGATCATTCTTTTTCATATTGCCGAGCATGTTCGTCGTGTCTGCCCGCTTCTTTCGTTCGGGCCGGATCAGCATGAAGTAGAAAAGCACCGCGATCAAGATGAACGGGAGCAGACTGCTGAGTGGCCCGAACGGAGAGGTCGCCGGGGCGTCTTCCCCCAAGAGCAGAATCGAAACACACAAATCACTGGTCGACCACATGCACTATCACCGAGTTCTAGTAAGTGGGCTCTTGGGAACGGCTCTTCTCGAGACGCGTCGAAGTTGATCGCGAGACGCACAAAAAGTTCTGCGGTAAACGGAAAGCGGCCCGATCTCGCTGACGGTCGGGCCGATCCACGCCGCAATTAGCGGGTAATCATAAGGCCTTGCGGCGCAACGAGCAAGGCCGCCTCAGAGCCACAATCGCGGGGGCTGGGAGCTGGCTGAGCTGTTACCGACAACGGACATCGTCAAGTCGAATTCTCGCGTCCCCAGCCCGCCATTCTTTCGTGATAAAAGTCCATGTACGCGTCGTTCTCGATCGCCGCGCGCGCCTGACTGACGAGCCGTTGGTAATAGGTGATGTTGTGCGCCGTGAGCAGGATTGGCCCGAGCATCTCGTTCGCTAGGAACAAGTGCCTAATATAACCCCGGCTATGCCGGCAAGCGGGGCAGGGACAGTTCTCTTCGAGCGGCCGATCGTCTTGCCGATAGCAAAGGTTTCGCATTCGCAGCCGTCCCGCGTCGGTATAGGCGAGGGCGTTTCGTCCGTTGTGACTCGGGATAATACAGTCGAACATGTCGACGCCGCGACGAATCGACTCGACAAGATCCTGCGGTGTCCCGACACCCATCAGATATCGCGGCTTCTCGGTGGGCAGGGCGGGGCAGGTCGCTTCGATGATCCGCAACATGTCTGCTTCACCTTCGCCAACACTCAGTCCGCCAATGGCATAGCCCTCGAACTCATGGAGTTCGCCGAGTTGCTTCGCGCAATCAACTCGCAAGTCCTTGAGCAGGCCGCCTTGCACGATCGCGAATTGCGCTTGATCGTTGCGGCTGCGAGCATCCAAACAACGTCGAGCCCAACGGATGGTCCGGGCACAAGCGTCGCTGGCGTCCGCGTCACTCGCCGGTAGCGCGATGACATGATCCAGGACCATCGCGACATCACTGCCAAGCGCTTCTTGGATTTCGATCGATCGCTCTGGTGAAAGCTCGAATTTGCGACCATCGATGTGCGAGCGAAAGACCGCCGACTGTTCCGTGACCTGCGTGGAATTCGCGAGGCTAAACAGTTGAAATCCGCCGCTGTCCGTCAAGATCGGTCCGTCCCAACCCATGAAGCGATGCAAGCCGCCCAGTGCCGCAACCACGTCCTCGCCCGGCCGCAACGCAAGGTGATAGGTGTTCGCCAGCACCATCTGCGATCCCGTCTCTCGGACATGCGAGATGCTCAGTCCCTTGACGGTTCCTTGGGTGCCGACCGGCATGAACGTCGGCAGTTCGACAACGCCATGCGGAGTGGTGAAGCTGGAACGCCGCGCCGCGCAACCGCGATCGACGTGATGCAATTGGAACGAGAAGGGGCTGGCATCCATGACGCGGAATAAGCGGAGTGCGGAAAGGGAAGAGTTGAGAGCCAGCGAACGCCTCGCCGCTGGCTCTCAGCTCTCCACTCTTAGCTCTCCGCTCCCCTTTTAGTCGCCTCGGAGCTTGATACCCAGTTGTGTCAGCTTGTCGCGAACTTCGTTCAAGCTGGTAACGCCGAAGTTTTTGCACTCCAGGAGATCGTCGCCAGTCTTGCGGACCAACTCGCCGATCGTTCCCATGCCGAGGCGAACCATGCACTTGCGGGCACGCACCGAAAGGTTCAAGTCAGCGATTGGGCGATCGAGCAAGGCTTGCTCGTCGGGCGACATGCTGGAGGTGTCATACGCCGGTTCCGGCTCGGGACGCTCGTGGGCGAATTGGCCCAGCTCCAGCCCCTTGGAATACAACATGTCGCGGATTTCGACCAACGACGTCTCGCCGAAATTCTTGCTGGTCAAGAGGTCCTGCTCGCTGGTTCGGCTCAAATCGCCCAGCGTCCGCACACCCATCTTCTGTAAACAGTTGCGGCTGCGGACCGAGAGTTCGAAGTCCGTCACCGGAATGCTCAACACCTGTGCCAGCCGATCCTCGCGTTTTTGAGCTTCTTCGTCGAAGAACATGTCTCGCGAAGCCATGGCGTCTTTGCAAAACAGTCTGGCGCGATCATGTGCGGGGTAGACGTCTAAGATACGTTGGTAGCAATGCTGAGCTAACTCGTATCGTTGCTGATCTTCGTACATGATGCCGAGGTTCAACAACGCTCCGACGTGAGACGGGAAGCAATTCGCCGCGCGCTGATAAAGTTCCATCGCCAGCGCATCGTTACCGCGGCGGTCGTTTTCGAGAGCCAGCCCGAACAGCGCGCCTGGGTGTAGTTCCTGCGTCTCGACAGCCCGCTCGTACAGCGCGACGACTTCGGATGGGTTGCCGCCGATGGCCGCCACGGTGGCACCGCGTTGATAACGGTAATCCGCTGTCTGTTCGATCGGTCCAAATAGCTCGTCCAACGCCTTCATGGCACCTTCCGTCTTGCCTTGATAGCGGAGTGTCTCGGCACAAGCCAAGGCACATGCGTCGCCGTTGTATCCGGCGACCTTCGCCGACTCATAGGCCTGCAATGCTTGATCGTAGCGACCCAGCGAGAAATGGCTCTTGCCAAGGTAAAACTGCGAGACGGCACCGCCGTCTGCCGCAGCCAATGTTTCGGCCGCAGTGGCGTGTCGCCCCAACAGGTAATAACACACGCCAAGTCGTACCGCGGTGGCGGGCGAACGGTCTTCGCGCCCTTCCAACTCGCCGACCGCGTCGCGCAGGACTTGGAACTGCGAGTAGTCTTCAGAGATCGCCAGCGAAAGCCGGCTGATCTCGTTGGGGCCGAACGAGCTGTTCGCGAGCACGATTTCGCGAAGGTCAATTTCCGAGCCGACGATTTGTGCCATAACTTTAGTACTCCAAACGTCCCAGGGGCGGCGAACCAACGAAAAGAGCCAGCGGTGGGAGTCGAACCCACAACCCCCGCATTACGAATGCGGTGCTCTACCAATTGAAGCTACGCTGGCATTCTGTAACTTGGCAATCTCTGTCACTTGGCAATCTGAAACCTAGTGTTCTCTAACCCCTGATCAAGGGGGGTTCCCGACCAGTTCAACGGCGGGCTGGCGATGCAAGGCACGAATGTTCCGGGCGACAAAAGACTTACGTTAGAAAAACGCCCCCCAATCGTCAAGAGCTGGGAGGAAGCCGGGTAAGTTGGTGAAGCGATAAAACCGTTAGCTCCAAGGCTTGCGAGCCGTGAGTCGTCGTATGCTGTTTTATCGCCAGTACACGTGCCAATTCCTATCAACTACCTGGCGACAAACCAGCCGTCGTTGCCGCGTCGAGCTGTGGCACCTGGAGCCGGTGCGTCACGCCCCGAACTCTGTTTGAACGCCGGGGATGAGTTAGAACATATCTTGGCACAGATCGCCGAAGATATCACGGGGCGGTTCCCGCGACGCACAATTTGGTAGATTTGCTGGCAGACCGCAGCGGGCGGAACTAGAATAAAAAAACGGGGGTCTCTGACGTGCCAACTCCACATTGGCTAACTGAATGGCCAGGGGCAAGGCAACCATCCCGTCGACTCGCGTCAGAGACCCCACGGGCCAGTGCTTTCTCTGTTAAGCACACCGTGCGCCAGTTTGTAGAACTTCTTGCAGATCGCGTTGCAACATTAATCCACATAGTCACTTACGAGTGACCGACGGTAATTATCGACAACTAGGCCGCAAGTCATAGCTCGTCTTACGCCGCCGAATTGTATTGTGGTGCAACACGTTGTTCCGTCCGACTGTGGCAAATCTCAACAGCCGCTCGCCACGTGCAGGAGATTGCCGATAGAATCTGTTGCAGAAAGCCGCAACCTGGACTGAGCTTGTCATGGAATCGAACTTTCAACTTCCGGAATCCGCTCGACACGTGCTGATTTCCCGGAACCCAAAGGCCGGTGCAAGGTCGGGGGTTCCGGCTGTTGAACGACTCTCCGAGTTGCTGGCTGCACAAGGTTATTTAGTCGAGATCTTCACTGACATCGACGAACTGTCCGGCAAATCAGCTCAATTGGTGTCGAATGGCGAATTGCGGTGTGTCGTCTCGGCGGGTGGTGATGGAACGGTGGCTTTGTTGGCGAACCGGGTGCCTCGCGGTACACCGATCGCCGTGCTCCCGCTGGGGACCGAAAACCTCCTTTCAAAGCACTTGCAAATGAAAGGAGACCCGGACGAAGTTTGCCGGACGATCTGTGCGGGCAGCGCCGCGAAGTTCGATGCGGGTCGAGCAGGTGACCAAATCTTCCTGATTATGGCCGGATGTGGCTTTGACGCAGAAGTTGTCCGCCGTTTGCACAACGAACGCACCGGCCACATTCACCACCTCTCGTACGCCAAACCGATTTGGGACTCGATTCAAAACTACGACTACCCTGAGTTGCGAGTCCATTGCGAGATCCCGGCGTCTGATTCGAGAGCAGCCCGCACGGAGACGATCACGGCTCGGTGGGCTTTCGTCGTCAACTTGCCACGTTACGCCGGTGGATTGCGAATCGCACCTCATGCCAGCGGCAACGACGGGCTGCTCGATGTCTGTACCTTCAAAGACGGTTCCCTGTGGAGCGGGCTGCGTTATTTGAGCGGCGTCCTGCTGGGCCAACATGCATCGTGGGACGACTGCGTTAATGTCCGGGCATCGAGGATTCGCATTGAGTCGGACGAACCCGTCCCGCTCCAGTTGGATGGCGACCCCGGTGGGTTCCTGCCGATCGAGATCGAAGTGCTGCCCAGTCATTTGACGTTGCTCGTACCGCAATGACCTTCGACTTCGCCAGTGCCAAGGAGGCTCGTTCCCAGACGGGAGCCTGGGGAACGAGTAACGATTTGATTATGATACAACCTTTGACGATTCGCTTGTGTCCACTCCCCAAGGTATCACTGCCGTGCCACAGAACTTTGCCCAAGTTGGGCCTTACCAGTGCGGGACGGGACACCCGCTGCTGCTGATCGCCGGTCCCTGTGTGCTGGAGAGCGAGTCGCTTGCCCTTGCGATCGCCGAGCGGTTGGCGGAAATCGCCCAGCGGCTGCAGGTTCAGCTCGTCTTCAAGGCGTCGTTCGACAAGGCGAATCGCACCAGTATCGACTCGTTCCGCGGGCCGGGACTCGAGGCGGGAATGGCGATTCTCCAGAAAGTCCGCGAGGCGACGGGGTTGCCGGTCACCACCGACATTCACGAATCCTATCAAGCCGCGCCGGTCGGCGAAGTTTGCGATTTGCTCCAAATCCCAGCCTTTCTCGCTCGGCAGACTGATCTTTTGGTGGCCGCCGCACGTACGGGAAAGGCAGTGAATGTGAAGAAAGGCCAGTTCCTCGCCCCCTGGGACATGCGGCATGTTGTCGGAAAGTTGGTTGCCTCGGGTTGTCGTAATGTTTTGTTGTGCGAACGCGGCACATTTTTTGGCTATGGCCGGCTAGTCAATGACATGCGGGCGATCCCACAGCTACAAGAACTCGAAGCTCCCGTCATCTTCGACGCCACCCACAGTGTCCAGGAGCCGGGTGGTTTGGGTGCGACGACCGGCGGCAATCGGGCCATGGTCGAACCGCTGGCTCGCGCAGCCGTTGCGGTTGGCGCGGACGGCCTGTTCTTCGAGACACATCCCGATCCTGCCTCGTCCCCCAGCGATGGACCGAACATGATTCCGCTTGATGAGTTTGCGCCGTTGATCGAACGACTGTTGAAGCTTCGCGCAACCGTGGAGGCACTCCGTTGATACCGATGCTCGCTCAGAAGACGAACTCGCGGACCTTTCGCCGAGCCATCGTTTGCTCATTGCTCGTCGGCATTGTGCTGCCACCTATTGGTTGCTCGCCGACCGAACAACAGCGGCGGCATGTGACGGCGACGGCGGTCACTACGACGGCCACGCAAGGCCAACTGCTCCGCGCGATGGACTATCTGAACCGGCTCAGTGAATACGACCGCGAACAGGCTCTCGGTCAAGCTGCTTATCACTTGAATCACTGGTTGGACGAGCAGAAGCCCGACCCCCATTGGGAAGTCGATCCGCTGACCGCTCGCTTGCCGCGGGAGATTCGGGACAGCGACTTGCTGGACAACATTGGCAGTTGGACCTTTGTCATTGCTGATGTTCGCGCGATGCAAGAGGCGACGTTGCTGCGGGATCTCTCGACGTGGGTGTCGAAGCAACCAGCCGACGCACGACTCAAGATCTGGCTCGACGGGCAAGCCGATTCCTTGGACGATCTGCAACGCGAGAACCTGGCAATCGCCGAGCGGCTGTTTGATTGGACCGTGCGGAACATTCAACTTCAATCGACGCCTCCTTATCCGGATGAATCCGTTGCCCCGAGCGCTGGAGGCGAGCAAAGCCGCGAGAAAAGGATTCCCCCTCCGCAGCGAGCCATTCCCGGCCCCGGCTATCGGTTTCCACCTTGGGAGATCTTGCAGTACGGCTACGGCGACGCGCTCCAACGTTCACGTATTTTTATCGAGTTGGCTCGCCAGCAAGGCATCGACGTCGTCTATCTGGCGTTGCCTGGCAACACCGTGCCTCCCCGGCCGAGGCCGTGGCTGACGGCAGCTTTCATTGGCGGCGAACTCTATTTGTTCGATTGCGAACTCGGACTGCCGATCCCAGGCCCGAACAGCGACGGGATCGCAACGCTCGCTCAGGTTCTCGACAGTCCCGAATTGATCGCGGCGCTCGAAGCCGACGGCCAGACATACCGTTTCGCGCACGACGAACTAAAGGAGTTACTCGCCTTGCTGGATATTTCTCCCGCCAACTTGTCGCAGCGGATGCAGTTCGTGCAATCCCATCTCGCGGGCGACGAGCGGACGATTCTGGCGGTTGCACCAACCCAGCTTGCCGAGCGAGTCAAGGGAGTTCGCGGCATCTCGAATGCGGTTTTATGGTCGGTTCCCTTCGAGACGATTTGGTTTCAAGCGGCGATGAACAAGCTGTTGGAGACGAATCGTGAGGTGGCTTCCAGTTATTACCAAACGGTGGGCATCTTCCAGACGCGAGGGCCGCTGACTCAAGGACGCCAGTTGCATTTGCAAGGCAAATTCGAACGGCAAGAGGAAGGCCAAGAGGGGGCGAAAGGACTCTACATGCAGGCCCGGATTCCTAACGCCAACATCAATCAGATTGGCACGAACGAAGAAGCACAAAAAGCGATGGGACTTGTTCGAGGCACCAGCGAAGGCGAGTTCGTCTGGCGCTCGCGTCTGGCCGGCAGCCACCTGCTCGCGACACAAGCGAAACAGCACTCGACATATTGGCTGGCGTTGTCACATTACGAAACGGGCAACTACGAAGCCGCGACGACTTGGCTGCAAAAACGTACGATCGATGCGACGCCAAACGGCACGTGGACCGCGGGCGCTCTCTATAACCTCGGCCGCACTTACGAGGCGCTCGGCAAGTACGATGAAGCCCGTCAGCTGTACTCCGAAGACGAATCGCCACAAGCCCACGGCAACCATCTCCGTGCGAAATTGCTCAAGCAGTGGGCGAACAGCGAGTGACGAGTGCAGAATCGTCCGGCTCGTGGTAAACTGCACCCACGATTCCTTACCAAAATACAAGCACGACACGCAAGCGAGTGTGTTTCTGCACCCGCTTGCCTTACAGGACATCACGATGCGAAGACTGACTCTCTTGATAGTGCTGCTGGTTGGCTCCGCCGTTGCCGTTGCCGAGGGTGCCGGTGTAGAAGGTGCCGAGCCGAATCGAAAAGGTCTGGACTTCTTTGAAGCGAAGATTCGGCCGATGCTCGTCACGCATTGTTACGAGTGCCACTCGGCCGGTGCGGTGGGCAAGAAGAATCTCAAGGGCGGCCTGCTGCTTGATTCACGTGACGCCAGCCGCACCGGCGGCGAAAGCGGTTCGGCGGTCGTGCCTGGCAAGCCGGACGAGAGCCTGCTGATCAGCGCGCTCAAGCAGGAGTCGTTCAAGATGCCGCCCAAAGGGAAGCTGCCCGATGAGCTGATCGCCCACTTCGTCAAGTGGATCGAAATGGGAGCGCCGGATCCTCGTGATGGCGTCACGGTGGCTGCTTCGTCGGAAATTGATCTCGAGGCGGGCCGGAAACATTGGGCGTTTCAACCTCTGGCGCAACCGCCGCCGCCTGAAGTCAAGGATTCGGGTTGGGCACGCACGCCCGTCGATCAGTTTGTTCGGGCAAGACAAGAAGCGGCCGAGGTGACGCCGAACGCGATCGCCGACGCGAGCACACTGATTCGTCGCGCGTACTTCGATCTGATCGGTTTGCCGCCTCAGCCGGAGGACGTGGAAAGTTTCGTGAGCGAGGTCGAGAAAGATCCTGACGGAGCGTACGGTCGTCTGATCGACGAATTGCTCAATAGCGAACACTACGGCGAGCGTTGGGCACGCCACTGGCTCGATGTCACCCGATTTGCCGAAAGCAACGGGTACGCCTTCGACGGCGACCGGCCCAACGCCTGGCACTATCGCGACTTTGTGATCCGCGCTCTGAATTCGGACATGCCTTACGACCAGTTCGTACGGCTGCAGATCGCCGGCGATCTGCTGACAAACCTCGACGTGCAAACCACCGACGAAGCACAAGCCGCCGTCAACACGATCGCCGCGACCGGGTTGCTGGTGGCCGGGACGTACACGACGCAGCAGACACAAAAGGAACGCGAACGGAGCCGTTACGAACAGCTCGATGACATTGTGAGCACACTGGGAACGTCGTTGCTCGGCCTGACGGTTGGCTGCAGCCGCTGCCATAGCCACAAGTTCGATCCGTTGTCGCAATTCGACTACTACCGGATGGCATCGTGCTTCGCCGAAGTCGGATTCGCCGACACGGGTATTAACATGCAACCGGAAGCGTTTCGCGACGCGAAGAATGCGTATGACGCGGCCCTTGCGCCGCTGGCTGCCGCTCGCACGAAGTTTGAACAGGAGCAATTTTCCGGCCGGTTCGACCAGTGGATCGCCAGCCGCACCGAGGAGTCCGCGACTTCACCCGCGTCCGCAAAACTCGAAGCCTGGCATCATGTCGGGCCATTCGCGGCTGGCAACTTCGATGCGGCCTTCGATCAGGTCTTCCCGCCGGAACTTGACACGGAACTAAGCCAGTCGTTCGAGGACGGAAAGCTCAAGTGGACCGAGCAGCCGGAGTGGAAAGACGGCGAGGCGCACAACGACAAGCTGACAGGCACCAACGGAGCGAACTATCTGTTCCGCGTGGTCGAGGGCGAACAGCCGCAAGTGATGTCGCTGTCACTCGGCAGCGACGATGGCATCAAGCTGTGGGTCAACGGTCGTGAGGTGTTGTCGAAGAAGGTCGGCCGCGATGTCGCCGCCGCCGATCAGGAAACCGTCGTGATCCAGCTTGCCGCGGGACGTAACGAACTGCTGATGAAGATCGTCAACAGCGGTGGGGCGACCGGCTTCTACTTCGCGGCCAGTGCTGCTGCGACACCGGCTGACGTCACGGCGATTCTTGCTCTGCCCGTGGACAAGCGGGACGAACCGCAAAAGCAGAAACTGGTCGACTGGTACAAGGGCTACGACCTCGATTGGCTGCGACTCAACCAACTCGTCGCGCGACAGGAGACGCAGAATCCAAAGCCCGATCTGACAAACGTGTTCGCCGCTCGCGTGCGTGGAACGACGTATCAGTTCGGCGACGACACCTTCAAAGTCTACCACCTGCGCCGCGGCAATGCCGACAACAAGGAAGACGAAGCAGCCCCCGGCTTCTTGCAGGTTCTCATGCGAACCGACCAGCTGGAAATGCAGTGGCTCGCCGATCCTGAAGCCGCCGATAAGACGCGACCCGGTCGAATCGGGCTTGCCGATTGGCTGACCGATGTGGATCGCGGCGGCGGACACTTGTTGGCGCGAGTGATCGTGAACCGGCTTTGGCATCATCACTTCGGTCGAGGCATCGTCGCCACGCCCAGCGACTTCGGCACCCGCGGCGAGAAGCCGTCGCATCCCGATTTGCTCGATTGGTTGGCCAGCGAACTGATCCGTGGCGGCTGGAAACTGAAGCCCATTCACAAGCTGATCATGACCAGCGCGGTCTACATGCAAGCGGGTGACGTCACGGAGAGTGGCAGACAACACGACCCCGAGAATCTGCTGCTCTGGCGACGCAACTCCCGCCGCCTGGAAGCGGAAATCATTCGCGACTCGCTGCTGGCCGTTAGCGGCACCCTGGACCGCACGATGTTTGGCAAAGGAACGCTGGATCAAAGCAGCACGCGTCGGAGCATGTACTTCACGGTGAAACGCAGCGAACTGATCCCGATCCTGCAGCTGTTCGATGCGCCCGACACGATGCAGGCGATCGCGACACGCGAGGAGAGCACGGTCGCTCCGCAAGCCCTCGCGCTGCTCAATTCCCCGATCATTCGGGATCTGGCCACCAAGTTCGCCGTACAAGTTCGGCCGAATGCCGAGACATCCATCGAACAAGCGATTGACCGGGCGTATCAGGTCGCTCTCTCACGTCCGGCCACGGACGCGGAACGGGCGGCGATGACAGAATTCATTCAGCGGCAGAAGGAATCGCGAGCCGCGGACGCGGACGCGGAATCGCTCGCCGTGCGTGACTTCTGCCATCTGATACTGTGTATGAACGAGTTTGTTTATATCGACTGAATAAGGTTCGACCCCATGCAGCACCACCTGATCAATAGTCCGACATCGCGACGCGATTTTCTCCAGCGCGCGGGCCTCGGCTGCGGCTCGCTGGCGGTGACCAGCCTGCTCCATCAGGAAGGGGTCATTGCCGCCCCTACGCCGACGAATCCGCTCGCGGAGCGTCCGTCGCACTTCAATCCCAAAGCGAAAGCCGTCATATGGCTCTTTCAAACCGGAAGTCCCTCGCAGGTCGACACGTTCGATTACAAACCAGAACTGGGAAAGCGTGATGGCACGGATCTCGCTGGTGCCGATCCGAAGACCGGCTTCTTCACCACCAGCGGCAAATGCCTGAAGTCGCCGTTCAAGTTTTCTCAGCACGGTGAGTCAGGTGCCTGGACAGCCGAGATCTTTCCGAACATTTCCAAGCACGCGGACGACATCGCCTTTGTGTATTCGTGCTACTCGCAATCGAACAATCACACGCCCGCGATGCTTGAATTCAACTCCGGCATGATCCGTCAAGGGTTCCCGAGCATGGGCTCGTGGTTGACGTACGGGCTAGGCAGCGAGAATGCCAATCTGCCGGCCTACGTGGTGATGCACGGCACGAAGCCGCGTGGCGGAGACCCCATCTGGTCGTCTGGCTTCCTGCCCTCGGTGTATCAGGCGACGTCACTGGACCCGCGCGGGGCGAAGCCGATCGAGAATCTCGAGCGGCCGGCTGAACTTACTGGCCAGCAACAGCGATCGCTGTTGGACGTGCTCAACGCTGCGAACGCGAAACATGCTGAGCGTCGCCCGTTCGACCGCGATCTGAACGCGCGGCTCGAATCATTCGAACTGGCCTTCCGCATGCAGACCTCGGCCCCGGAAGCGTTTGATCTCGCCCAGGAGCCCCAGCACATCCAGGATATGTACGGCCTGAATCGCGACGAGTCGAAGGACTATGGACGGCAATGTCTACTCGCCCGCCGAATGGTCGAGCGCGGCGTTCGCTTCGTCCAGATCTTCGCGGCCTGTCCGAACACTCCCGGCGGTGCCGTCAGCGATGTTCCGTGGGACGGTCACAGCGACATCAACGGGAATCATCGCGCTTGTGCGGCCACGGTGGACCAGCCCACCGCCGCATTGTTGACCGACCTCAAGCAGCGCGGGATGCTCGACGATACGATCGTCATCTACGGCGGCGAGTTCGGCCGCACGTCCGACTCGCAGGGTTCGGCAGGCCGGGACCACAATCCGAATGCTTTTACCACCTGGTTCGCCGGCGGTGGCTTCAAGGGCGGAACGCAGTACGGAGCTTCGGACGAATTCGGCTACAAGTCGGTCGAGAACAGGGTCAACGCTCATGACATCCACGCGACGATCCTGCATCTGATGGGAATCGACCACACGAAACTGACCTACCGCTTCAACGGGCGAGATTTCCGACTCACGGACGTCGAGGGCGAAATCCTGCGCGAGATCTTGGCGTAGAATTCGAACCTAGCCGCGGCACCGAACGAACTTCCTCAGCGAAGGCAGCCTGCTCGTGTCGTCGCCAACGGACTCGGCGGCCGCGGTTTTGACCTCGGCGGTGTAGATGCTTCCCGCGGAATCGAGGAACACGTCGTGCGGCGCGTAGAACTCCTCGGGCGTTGTGGGGAAGCCGCTGCCTCCCCAACGAGTCAGCAGGTTTCCATCGCGGTCAAAGATGCTCAACCGGCCGCCCGGCTTGGACGTGTCGCGCGAGTTCCACGGAAAGATTCCCACGTGGAATCCCAATTCGAAGATGTAAACGAGTCCGTCCGCAGCGACATGCACTTGCGTCGGCCGCGCGACGTCGTCCCAAACGGCGAGCAATTCGCCAGCGGACGAGAAAATCTGCACGCGGCTGTTCTCCCGATCGGCCACATACAGCCGCTCGCCGTCCGAGCCGATTCCGTGCGGCACGTTGAACTGCCCTGGTTGAACTCCCGGTGATCCCCATGATGCGAGCAGTTCGCCCTCCACCGAGAATCGATGCACGCGTGCGTTGCCGTACCCGTCCGTAATGAAGAGGCCTCCGCCCGGGCCGACGATCAAGTTCGTTGGCAGGTTGAAGGGTGGTCCGGCGGCCGGGCGGATCGTGCGATAGTCGAAGCCGTTGGCTCCCGTGTCCGAGGGCGTGCCCGAGGGGCCGATTGTGCGAATCAATTCGCCATCGCCCGTGAACTGCCGGACCGAATGCCCTTTGTCGTCGACCAAGTAAAGCGTGTCGCCCGCGCCGATCGAAATGCCGTGAGGCCGCACGAACAGTCCTGCACCCCAGCCGCGCACGAAGGTGCCGTCCGCATCGAACACCAGCACCGGGATGTCTGCCCGTGCGAAGACGTACACGCGGTCGCGTGAGTCCACGGCGACGCCGACCGCCTCGACGAGCCCGGCTTGCTCCGGCACGTCCGGCCAGCCTGGCACCGCTTCGAATGTGAGTGAACCGCGACCGACGGTCATGAGATGTCCTCACGAGATGTTGCAGAAATCATGTAATAACGGAGGCCTCGATCAGCTCCCTTGTCACCCCCACCGACTCTGCCGCTTCGATGATCTGAGCCCACGTAGCATCATCCAATTCGAGCCCGCTACGGCGTGCCGCGCGGTTACGGTCTTCGACCTCGCCGGGAACGAGTACCTCTCCATCGGGCGTCGTCGGGCGGGAAGTCTTGACGAAATCGACGTAGCGGCGCATCTCCTCGAACAAAGGCCCGGGCGAGCACAGTTTAATTGGGTCGACGTAAATCGACAGCATTCCCTGCTCGAGCAACGTCTTGCCAGGCGCGCTGCAGCCGCCTCCGGTCAGCGCACCAGCAAGGATCTCGGCGACCAGACCGAGGCCGTAGCCCTTGTGTCCGCCGAACGGCAGGATCGCGCCGATGGGCCGCCCGCCGGGTGGCCCGTAAAAATCGTTGGCGTCGTTCGTGGGCTTGCCGTCGGCATCGACGATCGTATTGTCGGGGACCGGGACGCCTTTATTCCTCGCCACTTTTAGCTTGCCCTCCGCCGTTGCGGCCGCGGCGATGTCGAGGATGATGGGCCTGCGACCAGCGATCGGAATCCCGACGCAGACCGGGTTGACCGACAGCCGCGCGTCGCGCCCGCCGCTGGGGACGACAAACATCCCGAGTCCCGTCGTGTTGACAAAGTGAAACGAAACGAGTCCCTCGGCGGCGGCGAGTTCCGCCCACGTTCCGATGCGTCCCAGATGAGCGGCGTTGCGCAACGCGACAACCGACACGCCGTGTTCCCGGCACCGTTGGACGCCGATCGCGACCGCCTGCCGCCCGGTCCATTGGCCGAACCCGAGCCCGGCGTCGGCGACGACCAACGGGCCGGAATCGACAACGATCTCCAGCGACTTTCCGGCGAAGGCTTTCTGCTCGTTCATCCATTGCAGATAAATCGGAGTTCGGATGACGCCGTGAGAATCGTGCCCGGCCAGATTGGCCTCGACCAGATGATCAGCAATGACCGCCGCTTCTTCGTCGCCGCATCCGGCACGAACAAACAGATCGCTGATGAGCGTCTTCAATGTTTCAGGTTGGAGCGTCTTCACGCGGGCCTCCATCTTTCTTCAGCGATGTCGCAATTCAGGCGACTACCGATCATGAATCGTCCTCGTAGCGAGGACTGGACAGGGTACCACGCGCCGAGGTGTTGCACCACTCGGCCGGAAGCCGGCCCTTGTGGGTGCAAGGTCAACGGAGATTAGTTTGCGAATTTATTCGCCCGGTCCCTGTTCGCTGACCAGCAGCGTTTCTAAACTCGTTAGGCGTCCCGAAAACCAAACGAGACCTTTTGCGATTGAAACGAGGTGGCATTTTGGATAATGACTTTGCTGGGCGAGTGGCGTTGGTGACGGGCGGTTCGCGAGGAATGGGGCGAGCCATTGCCTTGCATTTGGCACAGAGAGGGGCGGACGTGGCGATCGGGTATGCTTCGCGGCGAGAGACCGCCAATGAGGTCGTGGGGGAAATCGAAGCGTTGGGCTGCAAGGCGATATGTCGACCGTGCGACCTCAGAAAACAGGATCAAATCGACGCCATCGTCGCGGACACGCGAACAGAGTTAGGCCCCATCGAGTTGCTGGTCAATAGCGGAGCCATCAGCAACCTGGCGGACCACAACGAGATGACGTACGAGCTGTGGTACGACACGATGGACGTCAACCTGCATGGGGCGTTTCGGATTCTGTTCGCGGTGAAAGATGAGATGATCCAACGGCGCTTCGGCAGAATCGTCTTGATCTCGTCCATCGCGGCGTACAACTATCGGCCCCAACAACTGCACTACGCAACTTCCAAATCCGGCGTGATCACGATGACGGCTTGGTGCGCGGAAGCGTTTGGCCCGCACAACGTCCGCGTGAACTGCATCGCTCCCGGACTGGTGGACACGGAAATGATGCACGTCTTGCCGGCGGAACTGATCGAGAAAGCCGTCGCGACCACGCCGCTGCGCCGCGTTGGACAGCCGGAAGAAATCGCCGAATTGGCTGGCTTCTTGTTGAGCGAACGTTCGAGTTTCATGACCGGCCAGACGGTGATCGCCTCCGGCGGGCGGGCTATCCGACACTAAGGCAACTCCTGGAAAATAATGAACCGGTGGGGAGGGAACCGGACGCTATCGCGTACCGGCTGATGAATTCAGCCGCCTGGCGCTAGCCTGCGGTTCTGCGGTACGCCAATCTCCAGGAGTTGCCTAACAACGCGTCCAAGAACCGTTTCCCGGGAGGGCGATATTTTCCGGGAGGGCGATATTTCCCGGGAGGGCGAGGCTCCCGCCGAGCCGTCTCATCCGCCCCATTGCCAATGCCGTCCGATCCGATGATTTGCTCAACGGACTTCACTGGGTTACGATCGACGTTCATGCACCGCGTCCGTTGAAGTCATGATCCAGGTCCAACCTGATAGGAGAGCAAACATGTCCTTGCGTTCTGATCGTCGAGCGTTTCTGAAGACCACCGTCGCCGCCACCGCGGGAGCATCGCTGCTCAACCTGCCTGGCCCGCTGGCCTTTGCCGCGCCGAGCGAAGCGAAGTGGACCAGCCTCTTTGACGACAAGTCGCTCAGCGGATGGCACAAGAACCCGCAAAAGATCGGGCACGGCACGGGAGGCAGCTGGCGAGCCGAAGAGGGCGCGATCGTCGGCGAACAAGATCCTCCCGGTTCCGGCAATGGCGGCATTCTGTTAACGGACAAAAAGTTTGGCGACTTTGAATTGCTAATCGACATGAAGCCCGATTGGGGAGTGTGCTCGGGGCTGTTCGTACGCGGCAACGACATTGGCCAGTGCTTCCAGATGATGGTCGACTACCACGACGCGGGCAATGTTGGACATCTGTACGGCGAAGGCACGACGGGCTTCAACACGCGGACCTTCGACATCAATGGCAAGTACGATGACGACAAGAACCTCGTCGGCATCACGACGGCGAATCACAAGAACGCTGCCGACGTTGGCTTGATTCATTCATGCACGCCGCAGGAATGGGTCGAAGCCTGGAAGTTGAACGATTGGAACACCGCCAAGGTGCGTGTGGAGGGCAAGTATCCGAAGATCACGACGTGGATCAACGGATTGAAAGTCTGCGAGTTCGACGGCGCGACTGCCACGACGGCCCAATATGACAAAGAAGGCATCTTCGAGAAGCTCGGTGCCGAAGGCAGCATTGCCGTCCAGGTTCACGGCGGCAAGGGATGGCCCAACGGCGCGACGTGCCGCTGGAAGAACATCAAGGTCCGGCCGTTGTAGGAAGCTCGCACTACTTCCAAGCGAACGGCTGGCCAGTCAATTGCTCGAAGGCTTCGATGTACTTCTCGCGCGTCTTGGCGATCACATCGTCCGGCAGGGCAGGGGGTGGGCTGTTCTTGATGGTTTGTCGTCGATCTCAACGTCCGCTACGGAACCAGAGTTTCGATTGCCTGACTCGCGCGCTGACTTGCGGCCGATCGGAGCGATGGGCTTGCTGAGCGGAATCGTTCGCTGCTCGCCGTGCCGCGATGGATCGGAATGATTGCTGCGCGGCCTCGCAACTTATAGACTGAAACCGATTTGGTAGCCTCGAAGCATTCGCAATCAACGGAAGGTGGCAAAATGGGACGCATTGAATTGTCGGACATGATCGTTGGGTTACGTCAGGAACTTGAAGAAGCGCAGGCCAAAGCAGCAAAGGAAAACCTGAAGTTCAAGGTAGACAGCATCGATGTCGAGGCTCAAGTCACGGTCTCGATGGAGGCCAACGCCGAGGGCAAAGCGAAGTGGAAGTTCTTGATATTTGGCGAGGCGGAAGGCTCCGCCGGCGGAAGCATTGGTCGCGAGACGGTGCAAACCATTCGCTTGAGGCTTACGCCCGAGAAAGACGGAAAGCCGCTCAAGGTAAAACGCAAGTAGTTGGTTCGAAAAGCTGAAATGCTCGCTTCGCATTTGCGATTCGAGAACGCAACGGGGAATCAAGCGTTGAACGACATCAAAAGCTGCATTGTGGGCGTACTGGTCGATGGCGAGTTGCAGGGGACAGGTTACGTCGTGACGGGAACACTCGTCATCACCTGCGCTCATGTGCTGACTGACGAATCACAGCCGCCGGAGCAAGGAGTTTCGATTCGCTTCCATTCGAGCGGCGTGGAATGTCCAGTCGATGTTTCGACCGACTGGTGGAGCGAGTCGGATCAGAACGATATCGCAGCGCTGATACTCAGCAAGCCTCTGCCGCCGGGAGTAGAAATCGCCAGACTGGCGAAGAGTGCCGGGCGCAAGAACCGCGTATGTGAGGTGTTTGGTTATCCCAATGTTGGGAATCTGAACGGATTGGGAGGCCGCGCTAAGGTTATCGAGGAAGTCATCGAGTTCGACGGCCGCAGGCTCTTGCAACTACAGTCGAGCGAGGCGACCTGCGGATACAGTGGTGCCCCGTTGTACGATCCGGCAACAGGCGAAGTCATTGGAACGGTCGTCGAAATTGTCGAGCATGCGAGAGCGAGATACGCCGACGATCTTCATGCTCGGCTGCAAGAGTTGGCTTTCGCGACCCCCTCGGAGTTCATCGCCGAACTTATCCCGGACCTGCCATTCGATTCCGATGAAGATCTCGACGCTCATGAGCGAGCACTCACCCGTGTTCGCGACGGCGTACAAAAGATATTGTCGAATTACCCGACCGCCGCAACCTATCTCGCCAAACAGATCGGCGGGATGGACGACTACATCGCGGAAAAGCAACGCGAGAGCGTCACGGCGAGATTGCTTGGGGCGTCGCTTAGCGACTTCATGCCGCTGGTCATGCAAGGCTTCGTGGCCCAAGTGAAAACGGATCGCAATGTTGCACACGCGTTTCGCGAGTTGGCAACTTATTTGCTTCCGAAGATCTACAAGGAAGACTTCCTGCGCGAAGTTCGTCGTCGCATCGAAGCCGGCGACCGATTCTTGGTCATTCCCGCCTCACACAAGTCCATTATCGAACTCGTCATGGCAGGCGTGTTTGGGCGGAAGCTGGGGTTCCCTGAGACTTGGCCGCCCCTGGATGACGTCCCGTCGGCCGCCGATCAAATCGCACCTTGCGCGGAGTTTGGGATCATGGCAGGTGAAAACCTTGACAGGTTCATCGAGAGCTTCGAACACGCGATCATGCAGAAAACACGAGTCGGCGGCGTTCCGCGCGGTCTACGCGATCCGACCCGCGCGATTAATCGGCGACTGGCGGCCCTGAGAAGCGAGGAGCCGCCGGTCGTTTACTACTTCGTCTATCCCGACGGCCACAGCCGAGTCGAGGAACTTGAGTCGCGGTATCCCAACGTCGTATTCGTTGCACATGAGTGGACAGACCACGACGATCAAGAAGTCGACATTCTGTTTAGCCTAAGAGAAATGTTCTGTTCAGAAAGCGATCAATGAAGCGTCGAGTCGTCCCGCCAGCGGGCAAAATCGAGTTGGCTCCGCTTGGCAACAAGCCGGAGGAAGTCCACGTCTTTGAAGACGAATCCGTCTGGGCGCTCAACGCCGCATTGGCGGCGCGGCGCCCGTTGCTGGTGCGAGGCGAGCCAGGAGTTGGGAAGTCGCAATTGGCGAGAGCGGTCGCGGCGAAAGAGGTTCTCAACTGCCCGCTTGTCTCGTTCGTCGTCGACTCCAGTACGGAGTCACGCGACCTGCTGTGGAATTTTGACGCGGTCAAGCGGCTGGCCGAGGCCCAAATCAGTGGCGCGCTGAACGAAAACGAAGAACAACTGCGGGTGCGTCTTGATCCCGAGCGGTTCTTTCATCCGGGGCCGTTGTGGTGGGCGTTCGATTGGAACAGCGCCCATGATCAGGCCCAACTCGTCGGGGATGCCGCACCCGATGCGCCGCAAGATTGGAACCCCGGCGCTGGGTGTGTCGTGTTGATTGATGAGATCGACAAGGCAGAGAGCGACGTTCCCAACGGACTGCTCGAATCGCTGGGTGCGGGTGTCTTTCATCCGTCGGGTCGTCGCGAGCGGATCGAGATTCAAGGCGAACCGCCGTTGGTTGTGATCACGACGAATGAAGAACGGGTTCTACCCGATGCGTTCGTTCGTCGCTGCCTCGTCTTCCACATGTCCATACCGTCGGACGCCGAAACGCTCAAACCGTATTTGATCGAACGTGGTCGCGCGCACTTTGGCGATCTCACGAACGACGATGTCTTGGCTTTGGGTGCCGACATGCTGGTGAAAGACAGGTTTGGCACGCATTCGACGCCCCGCC
The DNA here is from genome assembly GCA_027622275.1 of Planctomycetota bacterium. Taxonomy (GTDB): domain Bacteria; phylum Planctomycetota; class Planctomycetia; order Pirellulales; family Pirellulaceae. The sequence goes on from JAQBZB010000054.1 coordinate 31,472, forward strand.
CAGGGCAGGCTGAGTACTTGGACTTGATCCGAGCGGTTGCCGAACTTTGCCCAGGCGATTACGCCGAGCAATACAAGACGCTTCGCCGCGTCTCGAAATTCGTCGTCAATAAACACGCGGGTGCCAGCTCATGAACCGTGGCGGGAATTGGCGCGGCAGCATCTGGCGCGGCGAACTGGCGACCGCCCTCGCGCTAGAGGACGAGAACGCCGCGCGGATCATCGCACGAAATCTTGGGTTGGTTGAAGTTGAAATCGACAGCGGTCCTCAAAAGATCGCTACCGAAGTGCTTAGCTCAACAGCCCTAGCCTTCGCATCAGAAGGGTTCCCCTGTGCGTATCCCATCGATTTGGATGACGCCTACTTCTGGCAGCCTGTCCGCTATGAGGCACGGGCTGACATCAAGTTGCCGACGCCCCCGCCTGGCGAGACCAAACTGCGCTGGACTTCTCCGCCAGCATCGCCGCCGCCGCAAATCCCGATTGCTTCGAAACGATTCGTCCATCCGCGGCTCCGTACTGGGGTCAGCAGCCTCTCTCCAGGCCGGGGCCTGGATCTGGAACGTATTGTCCGAACGCTGGCTCGCGGCGACACCTTACGTCAATTTCCTAAGAAGCGTCTGCGTCGCTGGGGACGCCAAATCCTGATCGTGCTCGACCGAAGTGACCGGCTCGTCCCGTTTTTTCAGGATCAAGTACTGCTGTGCGAGCAGCTCGAAGAGCTAATGCCTGAGAAGGCCATCAAGCAACTGTTCACAACTGGTCCAGATCAGGACTTCGTTCACCTCGACTTCAGTGGCGATCTGGTGAACTACGCCTTCGATACGCCGTCACGCGTGGTGTTGCTCAGCGACTTGGGAGTCCTCCAGGCTGGAGCGAATGAGCGGCTGCGCGAGCGTTGGTACCAGTGGGGACGCAAAATGGTGAACCAGGGATTTCAGCTCGTGGCTCTGGTTCCATTTCCGGCGCAGGTGGCGGGCAGCGATTTGCGGCGCGTGTTCTCGTTGGTCCCTTGGCAGCAGTCCGCTGCGGACTATGTGCCTGACCCGATCCGCCGTTCGCAACTCGTCGACGAAATATTGGCTGCGGTGTCGCCCGCCGTCCGCTTGGAACCCGGCTTGCTGCGTGCGATTCGCATGGTGATTCCGGAGGCCGTGGATGCTTCGCTCGAAGCGGGCGTCTGGCAACATCCGGCCGTTACCAGTCCCCACCCCGATGCCGCTGCGCTCGACCGTCGAGTCGTCGAAAAACGATACTTTCCGGCGTTTGCGAAGCTCCCGTCTGCTCAACGCGCCCGGATACTGAGTGAGCTGAGAGCGTGGCGATTCACTTTCAGTAACTCACCGGAGATTTGGTTTGAAGAGATTCTCAACTTGGATTCCGACTCGCAGCGAATCGTGGCCGAACTGTTTCCGGGGGACCCGGAGGACGCCGTCTCGGGCCTCCAGCATCTGGCCAAGCAAGCGAAGCACGCAGGAACGTCGCACTACTTGAGAATGCTCCGCGAGTATGGCGGGCGGGCCACGGACCGGTTGTCCGAACGGGCTTGGCGAGACCCGCGAATTCGGCAAGCCGTGCATGACTTGTGGGACGCATCACCAAGAAAACTAAGCCGAGAAATACGCGGTCTGGACCCGGCATTACTCGGGGAAGATGGGGAACTAGCTTGCGTCACGCTCACGCAGTGCGGCGGCGACTTTCAGTTCACCGTCCGGGAGCGGGATGGGACCTCATTCGCAGCGGAGCTATGGACGAGAAATCGCTGGATTGGTGTGGCATCTTCCGGGAACGATAAGTCCAGCTTCTGGAAATCCGGTAGACCGCCGTCTTGGGCCAGCGACTGGGGACGTGATGAATACGGGATGTGGTGTGAGTTTGAGTTGCACAAGTCAGGGTTTTCAGAGGAATTCTCCGATGAATTTGAGCAAACTCGCATAATCACCCAACGCCTGCGGTGGATTCGGCCGGGCAAATTTTTGATGGGGTCGGCCGAGAGTGAAGTGGGACGTTGGGCTGACGAAGGACAGCAGCATGAGGTGACGCTCACTTGCGGTTATTGGATGTTTGATACGCCGGTGACGCAGCAGCTGTGGCAAGCCGTCATGGGGGAGAATCCAAGTCGTTTCAAAGGCGATCGCCGACCGGTCGAGAACGTGAGCTGGGAAGAGGCGCAACAGTTTCTGACGAAGCTGAATGAGAGGCTTGGCGAGCCCCCTTTCGTCTTACCAACGGAAGCGCAGTGGGAATACGCCTGCCGCGCGGGTACGACGACGCGTTATGCTTTTGGCGACGAATTAAGCCCGGCACAAGCACGGTTCTCGGTGAGCGCCGAGCAGGGAACCAGCGCGGTTGGAAGTCATGATCCGAACCGCTGGGGCCTGTTCGATATGCACGGCAATGTCTTGGAGTGGTGCCAGGACTACTGGGCTGATGATTACAGCGGTGCAGCTGCTACCGATCCCACGGGACCTTCGCGGGGCCTCATCCGGGTGTTGCGTGGCGGCTGCTGGTACGACTACGCGCAGGTCGTGCGTTCGGCGTTCCGCGACCACAGCGATCCCGGCAGCCGGTACGCCTTCTTCGGTTTCCGCTGTGCCCAAGTTCAAGGAGCGGCGGAGCCGGCGGAGGAGGATGGCCGTGCGGCGGAGCCGCTGGCCTATCCGACGAACGACGGCGCAGCCGCCGCGCTGAAAATCGATTCCGACGTAGCGCAGCAAACTCCGATCCCGTCCGGCCCCGTGATCATTGTCCGCAGCGACGTCGATTCGCTGGAACTGAGAAAGATCCCCAAGCCTGATTGGGCCAGCGCAATCGGACGCGATCGCTACGGGCTGTGGGCCGAATTCACGTTTGTCAGCGGGGCCTCTGTCGAAAAAGAAGATCGAGCGAACCAGGATGTTTCGGCGCTGTCGTGGGACGAGCTGCGCAGCCAAGCCAAGAAGCTCGGCGTCCCGGCGAAGGGAAATCGAAAGAAGTTAGAAGCGAAGGTGCGACAAGCACGCAGCCGCGTTGGCCAAGCGCCAACCTCACCAGAGGCGGCAGCGCTTTCGGTTGTCCAGCGGATGCGATGGATTCCGCCCGGCCGGTTCTTGATGGGTTCTCCCGAAGGTGACGAGATGGCGTACAAGTGGGAGAAGCCACAACACGAAGTAACGCTCAGCCACGGCTACTGGCTGTTCGATACGCCCGTTACGCAGCAGTTGTGGCTGGCGGTCATGAACGATAATCCCAGCCACTTTCCAGGGCCAATTCGACCGGTGGAGCAGGTTTCGTGGGAGGATTGCCAGACCTTTCTTCAACAGATCAATGGGGCGATTCGCGACTTGAATCTCACCTTGCCGACGGAAGCCGAATGGGAATACGCCTGCCGCGCAGGTACGATGACCCGCTATGCGTTTGGTGATCGCATCTCACGTGACCAAGCCAACTACTATGAAAGCGAACAGAAAAAGCACGAAACGTCCGACGTCAAGAGCTTCGCACCCAACGCTCGGGGCCTGTTCGATATGCACGGCAATGTCTGGGAATGGTGCCAGGACTACTGGGCTGGTGATTACAAAAACGCCGCTGCCATCGATCCCACAGGACCTTCGCAGGGCCACGACCGGGTGTTGCGTGGCGGCAGCTGGGACCTCAACGCGCGGCTCGTGCGTTCGGCGTTCCGCATCCGCAGCGATCCCGGCGACCGGCTCGACTTCATCGGTTTCCGCTGTGCCCAAGTTCAAAGTTCCAGCAGGGAGGCGAGCGAATGAGCGACGAGGCTGGCGAGTCGTCGGAGACGCCGCCAGACCGGCGTAAAGTAGCCATCACGCTCCGCCGTGATGAGCCTTCTGAGCCGGGCGTGGAAGCGTGACGAACGCTGGTTGATCGAACAACGTCCCGCAGGAAAGGCTCGTCACGGCGGAGCGTGACGGCTACGATGAACACATGCTGACCGAAACGTTGCTCCGCTCGACCAATCGCATCCGGCATCCACTTGTCGACGGGGCGCCGCCCGCCTGGGCCTCCGGTTGGGGACAGGACACTTTCGGAATCTTCGCTGAGTTCAGCTTGAAGGCCGATCAGGGTGAATGGGTCACGCAACGGATGCGTTGGATTCCGCCGGGAACCTTTACGATGGGCTCGCCGGATGGTGAGCCGGGACGAAGCCCTGACGAAGGTCCTCAACGCCAGGTCACGATCAGCAAGTCCCTGTGGATTTTCGACACGCCCTGTACGCAGTCGCTGTGGCAAGCGGTGACGGGGCAAAACCCGAGCCGCTTCGTCGATCCAGAGCGACCGGTGGAGCAAGTGAGTTGGGATGATACTCAAGAGTTCATCACGAAGTTGAACTCGGCCGTGCCGGGTCTTGCCCTGCGTTTGCCGACCGAGGCCGAATGGGAGTACGCCTGCCGCGCGGGGACAACCGAGGCGACCTATGCCGGACCCATCGAGATTTTGGGCGCGAATAACGCACCGATTCTGGACGCGATTGCCTGGTACGGCGGGAACAGCGGCGTCGAATTCGATCGGGACGACGGTTCTGATTCTTCTAAATGGCCAGACAAACAACACGCTCACAAGATGGCTGGAACGAGGAAGGTAGCACAGAAACTGCCGAATCGTTGGGGGTTCTTCGACATGCTCGGTAACATTTGGGAATGGTGTCAGGACTGGTACGACAGCGAGGCTTATAGGTCGTCTGCCTCGACAGATCCCACTGGTCCAGATCAGGGCCTCCACCGGGTGTTGCGTGGCGGCAGCTGGGGCAGCAACGCGCGGTTCGTGCGTTCGGCGTTCCGCGACCACCTCGATCCCGGCTACCGGGACGACTTCATCGGTTTCCGCTGTGCCCAAGTTCAAGAAATCTAGCCGGGGAGCGGGGAGCGTGTACGCAGCGACAGGCTAACGGAGTGCCTGTCAGCAAGTCACGCGACGAGCGCGAGAAAATAGAGCCTGCTGACTCCTCGCCCTACTTCCAAGCGAACTGCTGGCCAGTCAATTGCTCGCAGGCTTCGATGTACTTCTCGCGCGTCTTGGCGATCACATCGTCCGGCAGGGCAGGGGGTGGGCTGTTTTTGTCCCAGTCGGTGGCGCTCAACCAATCGCGGACGAACTGCTTATCGAACGAGGGTTGACCGTGGCCCGGTTCGTACTGATCGGCGGGCCAGAAACGTGAGCTGTCAGGTGTAAGGACTTCGTCGATCAGTATCAACTCGCCATCGAAGCGGCCCCATTCGAACTTTGTATCCGCGATGATGATGCCACGTTGACCAGCGTATTCAGCACCGCGTTGATAGATGTCAATGCTCCGCCGTCGCAACTCGTCCGCTGGCTCGGCACCGATGATTTCGATCATCCGCTCGAACGAAATGTTGATGTCGTGGCCGGTTTCCTCTTTCGTGGCTGGCGTGAAGATCGGCTCGTTGAGCTTCGAGCATTGCTGCAAGCCGCTGGGCAGCTGGATGCCGCAGACCGTGCCTGATTGTTGGTATTCCTTCCAGCCCGATCCATCGAGGTAACCGCGGACAACGCACTCGATCGGCACCACCTCGCATTTGCGAACTAACATGCTCCGTCCGGCAAGTTGTGCTAGATCCGTGCCGTCGGGCAGCCCGGCGTTTTCCAGGTCCGTGGACAGCAGATGATGCGGCACATCGAGCAGATCAAACCAGAATGCGCTGACCTGCGTCAGCACTCGACCTTTGTCTGGAATTCCGCTCGGCAGCACCCAGTCGTAGGCACTGATGCGATCGGTGCTGATCATCAGCAATTGATCGCCTAAGTCGTAAATATCGCGGACCTTACCACGACGGACGGGATAGTGTTCCAGGGAAGTTTCCAGGACGGGGGCGCTCATATTGGCTTCCTTTCTCAGCGGGCTCTTCAGCAATTTCCTAGCAACGTGACCGAGGAGTATATCACGTTCGGAAACGCATCGGCTAGGAGGCCTGTGAACCGACTTAGAAAGTGATTATGAACAACTTCCCGATTTGAGTTTTGGGGAGGGCGAGGCTCCTGCCGAGCCAAACAGGGAAAGGCTCGGCGGGA
>JAQBZB010000055.1 GCA_027622275.1 Planctomycetota bacterium
CGTTAGTCCCCTGATGGGATCAAACGTCGTGTCATCAGGGGACTAACGTCCCCCGCTCGCCAGAAAAGCCTTTTCAAGAATCGTCAAGCGTTATCGACAGATTCAGTGATAACTGATGTCGAGTTGGACTTTGCCCACGATCACTTTGTGTATCTTAGGTGCCGGTGTCCACTCTACATGCTGTGCATGCATGACGAAGTCGTGCCGTCCAAGTAGAATGCAACCGATGAACCCTCCTGTTTACACAACCGATACATCCGCGGATGCTCTCGCGATGCAGCTAGACTGCTTGCGCAAACAATCGCCGCGCGACCGAATTAAGAAGATGTGCGCGATGTCACGGCAAGTGCCGAACATGGCATTCAACGCGATCCGGCGGCGGCATCCAGAATTCAATGAAGAAGAAGTCCAGATGGCATTCATCGAATTGACTTATGGAAAGCCGTTGGCAGACGACCTTCGCCGGTGGAAACAGGAGCAGGGCAAGTGAGTGAAACGGACGACTTAGTCGACGCACTCACACCCGTTATCGCCGCACTTCGGGCTCTTGAAGTGTCGCACTATGTCGGCGGAAGTGTGGCGAGTTCTTTTCACGGCGCGACGCGTTCGACCATGGATGTCGATCTTGTCGGCGATTTGACCGAAAATATCTATCTCGCCGGACTTCATCGTTCCCCATAAACCGGTGCCTTCCAACCCGGTGGCAGTTTTCCTTGCGGCCTTACGCCGTACGCGTCAGCGGGGATTGGGTGGTCTTCGGCTTTTTGCACGGGCATGTCGTCGGGCAGATGTTTGATCTTGAAGTCTTTGTACTGAATTGTCATTGCGGGGCCGACGTGGACTTGCACGGCTAGGACGCCTTCGAGAGCGCGGCCTTTTTTATCGAAGTCGATTAAGTCGGCCGTGGGATGGCCGTCGATCCAGTGTTGGTGATGATTGCCGCGAACGAGAACGCGGAAGTCGTGCCACTGGCCCGGCTCGAACTCCTTCAAGGGCAGTTGGCCGACGACCCACGGTTGGCCTGCCGGATCGATGATGACTCTCTCGCCGGTGTGCGACAGGATGCGGCGACCCCGTTCTTCGTACAACATGCCGTTGTACTCCGGCGTGTTCGCCACGACGTCGCATTGATAACCGCTGACGATGTCGAGACCAAGATCGGGACGCGAGGTGCCGCGATACTGAATGCCACTGTTGCCGCCAGGGCTGACTTTCACCTTCGCTTGCAGATCGAAGTTGCGGATCGTCGATCCTGTCCAAGTGAGAAAACGATTCGTCTTCAACGAGCCGTCAGTCACGCCGGTGATCGCGCCATCCTTGACCGACCAGTATTCGGGATCACCCGTCCAGCCACCCAAGTTCTTGCCATTGAACAGTTGGACGAATCCGTCAGCACCCGGCGTGACGGTGACGGCGGCTGAAGCTTCGGGATGCGGGACAGTGGACGCAGCGAACTTGCCTGCCAGCGGATCAAGCGGGCCGCCGTATTCGGCGACGCGCTCGGTCGTTCGCTCACGCATGGCCTGCAGCGTCTCGGCGTGCCGCGGATCGGTGGCGAGATTGACGAGTTCGTCGGGATCGTTCTTCAGGTCGTGCAGGAATTCGTGGTTCCCGTGATCGAAGTAACGGACGTATTTGAACTGCTCATTGCGCAGGCCTTCAAACGCGGGGATGCGATTGCGGACGGCGAAGTGTTCGTGAAAGGTTTCCGTGCGCCAGTCGGCCGGTCTGTCTTCGTCGACGATTTGCTTCAAGCTCCGCCCTTGATATCTCTCAGGCGCCGCGACGCCCGCCCAATCCAGAAACGTCGCCGGCAAGTCGACGTTGAGCGCGGCGGCATCAGTGACTTTGCCACGCTGCGACTCGGGCACGCGCGGGTCGCTGACGATCAGCGGCACGCGGAGCGACTCTTCGTAGTGCGACCACTTGCCGGCGAAACCACGATTGCCCATGTAGTAGCCGTTGTCGGCGGAGTAGACGATGATCGTGTTGTCGGCGAGTCCGGCTTCTTCCAGGGCACTTATGAAACGCCCAATCGCTCCGTCGATGCCGCTGACCATGCGGAAATAGGCCCGCATGTTCGTCTGATACTTCTGGTCCGTGTTCCACCGCCAGAAAAAACGTTCGCGGTTGATCGTCGTCTTCAGAAAGTCGGGTTGCGCGTCGAAGATCGCCGGATCGTTTAACCGCGGTGGATACATTTCGACATCCTCGTACATCCCGTCGACCGCCTGCGGCCACGGGAAGTGACCGATGCCGGGGCGGCGGTCTCCGTCCTCGGCATGACAGGCATTGAACCACATGTTCAGAGCGAAGGGCTTGTCCGTCGGCTGGCTTTTCACGAACTCGATCCCGCGATCGACGATCAATTCCGTCTCGTGCCGTAAGCTGCCGTCGGGTTGTTTCTTGTAGTAAGGGCTTCGCCCGATCGCTTCGAACTCGTCGAAGTGGTCTTCCCGCCGATAGCCCGGCGGCATCTTGGCGTGCCACTTGCCAAAGTATCCAGTACGGTAACCGCTGGCTCGCAAGAGGTCGGAATACAAGGTCTCGACCGCATCGGGTCGGGCTTGTTCGGGATTATCCGGCATCCCATAACTGCGTCCCACCAAACCGGTGAGAATCGTCGTGCGGCTCACCCAGCAGATCGAATGGCTAACGAACGCGTTCTCAAATCGCACGCCCCGCCGGGCCAGCGCGTCGATATTCGGCGTTTGAACGATCGGGTTGCCGTAGCAGCCGAGTGTGCTGGTCGTCTGGTCATCGGTGAAGAAAAAGACGATATTAGGCCGTTCATTCGCGAGCAGGCTGGGAGCGCCCAGCAGGAAAGCGACGAGTAGCAGCGGCAGGCGATTTTTCATGATCGTCTCGTTGAGAACCGAGTTGAAGGCCGGGCCAGGCGGATAGAGATTGCGCTGGCAACATTTGACATCATTCAATATCAACTGCCCATCCCACAAGATGTACGCCGGTCGGAAACTCCTCGCTGGGATCACGTGACGAAAATGATCAACCTATTCTTTTCCTTTCGCGGCCGAGTTCGGCGCGGTGACTTCTGGTACGCCGTGCTCGTTGTCATGTCGGCGTTGGCGGTACTCGACATCGCCTGTGAACGAGTCCTCGCGCGATCGATTCCGCTGCTGCTGTGCGTTCCGATCTACTGGTCGCTGCTGGCCTTGTGCATCAAACGGTATCACGACATCGGTCGAAATGGTTGGTGGCTGCTGCTGTTGGTGATTCCGTTCATCGGGCCCGCGTGGGTCGTCTATTCGCTGGCGTTCCGCAAGGGACAGCAGCACGAGAACCGATACGGTTCGCGACCGGGAGTGATCGAACTGGATTATCTGACCGTCGAGCCAAAGCCCGATCAAGCCGAGACCGTCGTTAACGATGTCACCGCGATGAATCCGGTCGAAGTGAGCCAAGTGATCCGTCCCACGACGGTCGACGAGATCCAGCGTGCAATCGCTGATTCCTCGGGCCCTGTTTCGATTGGCGGTGGGCGGTTCAGTATGGGCGGGCAAACAGCCAGCCCGGCTAGTATGCACCTCGACTTGCGAAGCTTTAACCGCATCCTTCAGTTCTCGCCGGAAGAGCGTTGGATTCGCGTGCAATCAGGCGCTCGCTGGTGCGACATCCAGCGATTCCTCGATCCGCACGACATGTCGGTCAAGATCATGCAGACCTATGCCAATTTTACGGTGGGCGGTTCGCTGAGTGTCAACTCGCATGGCCGTTACATCGGACTGGGACCGCTGATTCTGTCGGTGCGGTCGATCAAGCTTGTGCTGGCGGATGGAAGACTGGTGACGGCCAGTCCCGAAGAGAACGCAGAGATTTTTTATGGAGCCATCGGCGGATATGGCGGGCTCGGCGTGATCGTTGAAGCGGAACTGGATGTCGACGACAATTGCCGCGTGGGTGCGGTGACCAAAGTCATGCCGGCCGGCCGCTACGCGGATTATTTTCGGCGCGAGATTCGCGACGACGACAAATCGCTTTTTCACAACGGAGACGTTTACCCGCCGCATTACTCGCGCGTCCGGGCGACAACTTGGAAACGCACCGAAAAGCCGGTGACGCAAACCAACCGCTTGATGAGCCTGCGGTCGGCCTTTCCGTTGGAGCGGTATTTCTATTGGGCGATCTCGGAAACGCCGACTGGCACCTGGCGGCGCGAGCACTTGATTGATCCGGTGTTGTTCTTTTCGCAGAAGGTCCATTGGCGGAACTACGAAGCAGGTTACGACGTCGCCGAGCTCGAGCCGCGGAGTCGGCAGCGGCGGACTTATGTCTTGCAGGAGTATTTCGTCCCGGTCGACCGGTTCGAGGATTTTCTCGCGAAAGCCGCGGAGATTCTGCAGCGCTACGGCGTGAACATGATCAACATTTCTATCCGCCATGCGGTGGCTGATCCCGGATCGCTGCTGGCATGGGCGCGGGAGGAAGTGTTTGCCTTTGTGATGTATTACAAGCAAGGCGTCGCGGCGCATGATCGCGGTTGCGTCGCCGTGTGGACTCGCGAGTTGATCGAGGCCGTGATCGAAGTGGGCGGCACGTACTATCTGCCGTATCAGGCACACGCCACGGACGACCAGTTTCATCGCGCGTATCCGCGGGCCCGCGAATTGTTTGCACTCAAGGATCGGCTCGACCCCGACTTCCGCTTCCGCAATGTGTTGTGGGACAAGTACTATGCACCAACCCGGGAGACGAACATGAACGAAGAACACACCGCCGGCGGCTCCGAATTTCGACATGTGTTTGGTACGACGAAAGGAAGCGACGCTTTCTTTCTCTTTCTGCAAAACATCTTTCATCTGTTTCCCGAGGACAAGTTTCACGGGCTGATCGTCGATGCTTGCGGGAAGCCGTCGACGGACAAAGCGATTTACGAAACCGTGCGAGCGGGATTGCCGGGCATCCAGCCGTTCCTCGCCGCCCTGACGTATGCCCTGCCGGCGCTCAAGAAGCAGAAGAAGGAAATGACACGGCAGACGCTCGAGATTCTCGGCGACCGCAATTCGTTCGACGGTTATCTCGAAATCGGATCGACCGGGCGCTATATCAGCGACTTGCGCAAGCATCTGCGATTCAAGGGGCCGCTTTACATCACCAACGATATCGCGCCGGGGAATGGACCGGGCGACATCATGGAGCGCGGGCAGTTTGCCAAACTGGGCACGTTCTTCTCGTTGGACTATGCACCGCTCGACTCGCACGGCATCGCGGCCGGGAGTCTGGACTTGGTGACCTGCTACATTGGCTTGCATCACTGTCCCGACGAGAAACTCGACGAGTTTGTCCGCTCGCTGCATCGTGCGCTGCGTCCCGGCGGCGTCTTCATTATCCGCGATCATGATGCGGGTTCGGAAGACATGCAGATCTTCTGCTCGTTGGTTCACACGGTGTTCAACCTCGGCCTGATGATGCCGTGGGCCGAGAACGACGCCGAGTTTCGGCACTTCCGATCGGCCGAAGCGTGGAGTGAATACATCGTGCAGCGCGGCTTCAAAGATCAGGGACCGCGACTCTTGCAGCAGAACGACCCGTCGGACAACACGCTCATGTCCTTCGTCAAGGGATAAACGCGATGCAACTTCGAATTCTGGCGGTTGTCTGCATGTGCTGTGCCCTGCTGGCGATCGGCTTTGATATTCAGTCGTCGCAGACCGAAGTGAAGCGACGAGTCGCCATCAAACCGATCGCGACGATCACGCCCGCAGCGCAACGCCGAGCCGAAGAGCAAACTTTCTTGACGTTTCCAGAGTGGTACTTGGTCTATAGCCCCGACGAATACGCGAACCTCGTGCAAGATCGCCCGCCGAGCGACTTCCCGTACCTCGAACATATCGCCCAGTTCTGGCAGGGATACGACGTCATGTATACAGCGACGAAGGATGAGTATCCCTTCAATGGCGGCTACCACATGATGGTGATGGTTATCGGCGCGAGTACGACGATCGAGTACGGTATGAAGTGGGCTTACGAACAGGTGATCGGACGAATCACCGAGACCACCTGCCGCGGCGAGATGACGGCCGAGGACAAGCTGGCCGCCGATATCGCACGCGAGTACGCCGACTTCCTCGATGGCGATGCCTGGTTCAACTTCGATTATGTTGGCGCGATCAATCGGCTGTGGAGCGATACCGGTTTCTGGGGGCCGCACCCGCTGCGAAAATGGGAACGCAAGTACGCACTGACCACCGAGTACGCGATCAAGGTCGTCTATGCGCAGGCATTGAAGCAGGGTGCCGAGTCCGCTTACGGCACGGTGGAGTTCGTTACGGCGACACTGCTGGATGGGGTGCCGCCGGAGGACATGCTTGACGAGTTCCCAGACCTCAAGATCATCGAGCAGTTTCCCGACGGAACCGTGCTCGTCGAACTGCCTCGCTATCAACCGTTCACTGCCTACGCCAAGGGTCTCGCGGCGCGAGGGATCGGCTTCATCGAAATCGCCGGCAACCGGAACGCAATCCTCGTGAGTGCGGTCGTTCCCGACGACTTCGAGATGGATGTTCCCGTTTTGATGACACAACCGATCATCACTCAACCTGGCCGCCAGCGAATCGTCTTCAGCGTTCCCGTCGCGCAACTTGGGGCGACGATCGGCAATCTCCGGGCATCGACGACTAACTTAGAGCACATTTACGACTATTGACGCCCACGGCCGCCCCCCACCAATCCACAATCTTTATTCGTACAGTTCCGACATGAATGCGTCTGCCGATCAACAACGAGACCCGCATGTGCTGACCGTCGGGCAGCTCACGTCGCTGATTAAGGACGCGCTCGAAGGGACGTTTCCGGCAGTCTGGGTATCGGGCGAGTTGTCGGATGTGTCGCGGCCGCGGTCGGGACATATTTATTTTACGTTGAAGGATGCCGATGCGCAGATCCGCGGAGTGATTTGGCGGAACACGGCCAGCCGGCTGCTGTTCGATTTGGAAGATGGAACGGAAGTAGTGTGTGGCGGCACGCTGGACGTTTATCCGCCGCGCGGCAGCTATCAGCTCGTAGTCCGCGAGATTGAACCTCGCGGCGTCGGCTCGCTGCTGCTGGCGCTACGTCAGTTACAACAGCGTTTAGCGGCGGAAGGTTTGTTTGACCAGCAACATAAGAAGCCGTTGCCAAAGTTCCCGCGACGAGTTGCCTTTGTGACCAGCCCGACCGGCGCGGCGATTCGCGATTTTTTGGAGGTGCTGCGGCGGCGCTGGCGGGGCGTCGACGTGATGGTCGTGCCGACGAGAGTCCAAGGCGAAGGAGCGGCCGGCGAGATTGCCAAGGCAATTGCCGCGGCCAGTCGCGTGCGGCCCGCGCCGGATGTGATCATCGTCGGACGAGGCGGAGGCAGCGTCGAAGACCTGTGGTGTTTCAATGACGAGGCGGTGGTCCGGGCGATCTTTGCCTGCGACATTCCGGTTGTCTCGGCGGTGGGCCACGAGATTGATGTGACCTTGTCCGATCTCGTCGCGGACGTGCGAGCCTTGACGCCGAGCGAGGCCGCCGAGTTGGTCGTGCCTTCGAGCGACGAGTTACAATCGTTGCTGGCGGCTTATCAGCAGCGGCTCGTGGCGTTGTTGCGAAGCCGCGCCCAAACAGCGCGCTTGCGGTTGGATGCGCTGGCCAACAGCCGCGTCATGCGTCATCCGACGGATCGCATCCGAGAACTGGCTCGCCGCGTGGACGAACTGGAACTGCGGGCGAACCGTGCCATCTTGACTAATCAGTCGAAGGCCCGCGACCGGATTGCTCACATGGCCGAGCGTCTGGAATCGCTCAGCCCGCTGGCCGTGCTCGGTCGCGGTTACAGCGTGACACAGCGAACCAGCGACGGGCAACTTGTGATCGATGCCAACAGGGTATCGGTCGGCGAACTGGTAACGACACGCTTGGCTCGCGGCACGCTAACGAGTCGAATAGAAGAAATCGACACGGACGCCTAACTCACGAGAAATTCAATCCCGGAAAGACGGTCATGGCGAAGACAAAGACAACCGAGGATTCCATCTCTTTCGAAGAAGCACTGGACAAGCTGGAGCAAGTCGTCCGGCACCTCGAAGACGGCCAACTCGGGCTGTCCGAATCGCTTGCGCAATACGAGGAAGGGGTCCGGCACCTGAAGCATTGTCACCAAGCTCTGGCCGCCGCCGAGCGGAAGATCGAGTTGCTGACCTCGGTTAACGAAGAGGGCAACGCCAGAACCGAGCCGTTCGACGATGAACTGTCGGCACCGGTTGAGCAAAAGAAACGGACGCCGAGCAGTCGGCGTTCGACGCGGACCACGAGCCGGGTGGACGACGATGCGGCGAACGACGTGGACACACAGCGAGGGCTGTTTTAGAATAGGAACTGCTTTGCTGGCCGGTAGATAGACTCAATCGTTAGGCCCGTGCCTGTCCTTCGCTTACCCCACGCTCCACGCCGCATGGTCCAGACCCCTGCCCTCCCCTTCACCGTCTATGCCAAGGACGCACGCGTCGAGATCGATGCGGCATTGGAGCGATGCACGGACTTTGGTTCTGATTGTCCGGCGCGGCTGCGAGATGCGATTCAACACAGTCTGCTGGCCCCCTGCAAGCGACTCCGCCCCCTGTTGGTGTTAATGGCGGCGGAAGCTTGCGGTTCCGATCGAGAAGCGGCGATGCCGGCCGCGTGTGCCGTCGAGATGGTTCACACGTACTCTTTGATCCACGACGACCTTCCCGCCATGGACGACGATGACCTGCGACGCGGACGCCCGACTTGCCACGCCAAGTATGGCGAAGCGATGGGTATCTTGGCGGGCGATGCGTTGCTGACGGGCGCGTTCGAAATCCTGGCCCGCGATCTTCGCGATGCCTCGGTCGCGGCGGCCTGTTGTGCGGAGTTGGCCAAAGCCGCCGGAGCGTCCGGCATGGTGGGCGGACAAGTCGACGATCTCGCGGCAGAGTTTCAAGACCGCGGCATCGAGCATCTCGAGCGGATTCATCGGCGCAAGACGGGTGCCATGTTCCTTGTATCATTGCGGCTTGGAGCGTTGGTTGCAGGGGCGGACGGCGAACAACTTGCCGCCTTGAATGCGTATGGAAGCAAGCTTGGATTGGCGTTTCAAATCGCGGACGACCTGCTCGACGTGCGAGGTGACGAGTCGGCGATGGGCAAACGCACCGGGAAGGACTCGGATCGCGGCAAGTTGACGTTTCCGGCTTTGCTGGGAGTCGACGAGAGTGCCCGGCGAGCCCGGCAGCTGATCGACGAAGCTTGCACGGCACTGGTGATCTTTGGAGCAAACGCGAGTCAGCTGGAAGCACTCGCGCGGTATGTCGTGGAAAGGAATCAGTAAACGATGCACAAACTGCTCTCCCAACTTGAATCGGCGGCTGACTTGCACGGCATGTCCGTCAGCCAACTCCAGCAATTGGGCGTCGAGATCCGCGAAGTGCTGTGCAACTTGTTGAGCGACCGCAGCGCTCACTTCGCTTCAAACCTGGGTGTCGTCGAGTTATGTTTGGCGCTGCACAGTGTGTTCGACTTTCGCCACGATCGTTTGATCTGGGACACCGGTCACCAGATCTATCCGCACAAACTGATCACGGGCCGCTACCACGAATTCCGCACGATCCGCATGAAGGGCGGACTGATGGGGTACCCGAACCCGGCGGAAAGCGAATACGACTTGTTTATGACCGGCCACGCCGGCAGCAGCGTCTCGACGATGTTGGGCTTGCGCAGCGGCGATGAATTGCTGGGCGAAAGCGACCGTCATGCGGTGGCCGTGATCGGCGACGGCGCGTTCCCGTCCGGGATCGTACATGAAGCGATGAACAACGCCGGTGGCTTGAAAAAGAATCTGCTTGTCATCTTGAACGACAACAAGATGTCGATCTGTCCCCGGGTGGGCGGTATGGCCAGTTATCTTGACCGGCTTCGCACCAATGCGTTTTACACGGGACTGAAAACCGAAGTCGTCAATCTGTTGAACCGGGTCCCTGTCTTTGGCGATCCCGCCGAGCGGTTTTTGGCGCAGCTCAAGGAAGGCGTGAAGGCCGGTTTGCACGGCGGCATGTTGTTCGAGGAGCTTGGCTTTCGTTATCTCGGGCCGATCGATGGGCACAACATCCCGATTCTGCGAAAGTACCTGCAGATGGTAAAGACGCTCGAAGGCCCGATTCTGTTGCATGTCGTCACAGAGAAGGGCCACGGCTTTGAACCGGCCGCCGAAGATCCGGTCTTCTTCCACACGCCGCCTGTCTTCCATCGCGAGAACGGTCAGACAGTCACGCAGAGCAAGAGCGGCGGCAAGGCGTTCACGAACTACGCCAGCGAAGCGATTCGCGATCAGCTGCTTCGCGACGGGCGAGTCACCGTGATGACTGCCGCGATGTGCCAAGGGAACAAGCTGGAAGTCGTTCGCGACGAGTTTCCGGATCGATTCTTCGATACCGGCATCTGCGAGTCGCATGCTGTCGCGTTTGCGGCGGGGCAAGCCAAGGCCGGCGCGCGGCCGATCGTCGACATCTACAGCACGTTCCTGCAACGAAGCTTCGACCAGATCTTTCAGGAAGTCGTCCTGCAAAACCTGCCGGTCACGTTCATGCTCGATCGAGCCGGCCTCACCGGCCCCGATGGCCCAACACATCACGGGGTCTTCGACATCGCGTATTTGCGGATCTTCCCGAACATGGTCGTGATGGCACCGGGCGACGCGCACGACGTGCCGGCGATGCTGGACTTTGCGATCAAGCACGACGGGCCTTGTTCGATGCGTTATCCGAAGACGAGTGCCGAGCGGGTCGCAGGCCAGCGTACGGAAGTCGAGCTTGGTCGTGCCGAGGTCATGCAAAGCGGCAGCGACGGTTCGATCTTGTGTTTTGGTTCGCTGTTGAGCAATTGTCTACTGGCGGCCGATCAGCTGAAGGAGCAAGGCCTGGATGTTGGTGTGATCAATGCCCGGT
The DNA here is from genome assembly GCA_027622275.1 of Planctomycetota bacterium. Taxonomy (GTDB): domain Bacteria; phylum Planctomycetota; class Planctomycetia; order Pirellulales; family Pirellulaceae. The sequence goes on from JAQBZB010000055.1 coordinate 10,941, forward strand.
TCGCGAAGCCGTTGGATATGGAGACCATCGAGCAGTCGCTGGCCGACGCGAAGTTCCTCGTGACGGTCGAAGAGGGCCAGTTGATGGGAGGATTCGGCAGCGCCGTGCTGGAAGCGATCAACGAAGCTGGCCTTGACGCCACACGAGTTCGCCGCTTAGGCATCCCCGATCAATTCACCGAGCATGGCACGCGTGAAGAACTGCTCGCTGGACTTGGTCTCGATGCCGCCGGCATTGCCACCGCGTGTTGTGAACTCAGTGGGATCAAGGTCCGGCAAGCGGAAAGCGAAACGGTTCAATAACATGGCCTCTCCCGACAGCGCCGCCGAGCAACCAGCATGGACCGCCGGTGAGCCGTACCGGCCACGAGTCTTGCTGCTGGGCTTCGCCGGTCGCGGAGCCGTCGCACAAGAAGCCGAACGGCTGCGGCCCATCATCGAACATCATGCCGAGATCGTCGGATTCGACCTGGAGTTCTCACAGGACCTGTCCAAAATCGATGCTGACATTGCTGTCGTGCTTGGCGGTGACGGTTCGATCTTGCGAGCGGCGAATCAGATGGGAACGCGCCAGATTCCGGTGGTTGGAGTCAACTTAGGGAAGCTTGGCTTTCTCGCGGACCTGATGCCAAGCGACTTCGTACATTGCTTCGCTGATATCTGTGCTGGCAAGTGTCGGGTCGTCCGGCATCTGATGCTCTCGTGCCAGGTAGTTCGTGATGGCGAGGTGTTACACGACGAGCTGGGCCTGAACGAGATGGCGATTCTCGCGGGTCCACCCTTCTCGATGCTGGACGTCGATCTTTACGTTGACGCGGAATTGGCAACGACTTATAGTTGCGACGGCTTGATCATCAGCACCCCCGTCGGCTCGACGGCACACAATCTGTCGGCCGGTGGCCCGATCCTGAGAAAGAGCTTGCAAGCGTTTGTCATCTCGCCGATCAGTCCACACACGTTGACCGTTCGCCCGGTTGTCGATTCCGCCGAGCAAGTTTACGAAGCGGTGGTCCGGCGGCCCAACGAAACGACTTCGGTCGTGGTGGACGGCCGGACAATCTGTGACCTGACAGCAGCGGATCGTGTGCGAGTAACGCGAGCCGAACCGACGTTTCAAATGGTCGAGGTGTACGGACGGAATTACTATCGAACGCTCCGCGAGAAACTCGGTTGGGGCGGAGGCCTGCAAAAGCGAATGACGAAGCCCGAATGACGAATGTCGTCTTTCGCTCTGCGAAAGATACGCCTTTTCGCGGAGAGGCTGTGAAAAAATCGTAGGGTGCGTGAAACGCACCACAACGTGTCGCGGATGGTGCGTTCCACACACCCTACATCTTGTGTCGCTAGCAACAGAAGATTTGATTTATTCACAGCCTCGGAGCAAAAGGCGACAATCAGTTCCCACGCAAGGATGCGACTCATGAAACTCGCCACTCTCTTCTGCCTCTCTCTCGTTTGTTTTGCCTCTGCCGCGCTGGCGGAGGAAGACGCTGCTGCTGCGACCCACCTGCTTCGCTACCAGTTCGCCAAGGGCGAGCAGGTCCGGTGGAAGGTCATCCATCTAGGCACAACCGAAACGAAGATTCAAGGCAACACACAGACCTCGAAGTCGCGGAGCGTTTCGACGAAGGCATGGCAGGTGACCGACGTTGATGCTGACGGAAACTGCACGTTCTCGCACACCGTTACCAACGTCAACATGTGGCAGCAACTCTCGGATCGCCCCGAAGTCCGCTACAACAGCGAAACCGATACCGAAATCCCCGTCGAGTATCAGCAAGTCGCCCAGACAGTCGGCGTGCCGCTGGCAACAATCACGATCAGCCCGAAAGGGGACATCGTCGAGCGTGAGGGCAGCAAGGCCAATGAACAATTTGGCATTGGCGGGATTGTCATGCTGCTGCCCGACAAGCCAGTGAAAGCAGGCTCGCGTTGGTACGAGCCTTCGGAATTGCACACGCGGCTGCCCGACGGTCGCGTCAAGAAGATCAAGATTCGGAAGAACTACACGCTCGAAAAGGTGCAAACCGGTGTCGCCACGATCTCCGTCAAGACGGAAGTCCTCACGCCGGTCAACGACGCTCGCATCGAGGCCCAACTCGTGCAGCAGTTAACCGACGGCACGATCAAGTTCGATGTCGACGCTGGCCGCGTCATCTCGAAGGAAATGAATTGGGACGAGACGGTGGTCGGCTTCAACGGCGCGGACAGCATGATGAAGTACCTCGCCCGCTTCACCGAGGAGCTGCTGCCTGCCGAACGCCGCGAAAGCAAGCCACAACCCGAAGCAACAGCATCTCCCGCCGCCGAAACAGCTCGCGCATCTCGCGATGCCAAGCCTGCGTTGCGGCGAGAGTAGGGTTTCTTCAAGGTATCGCGGATGCCCACTTCATGAGCGAATGGCCTTCCGACGAGTCAATGTATCGAGCCTGTTGGACAGGCGTGAGGGCTTCGATGCAAGCCTTCAACGCTTCTTTTCAAAATTGTGCATTAAAAACTTTTGCGTCTCGGTCTCTTTCAGCTAGTTCTTCGATGAGTAGCGCTGATATTGAAGTGCCGAATGACACTCAGCGCACTACGTGGCGGAGCGAGGCGGCGAGGGAGTGCGGAGTGAGGGCGACCGCGAGGTGGGCGGCGAGGCGGTGGATTTCCTGGTGGGGGTGAATGAGTAATTGGTGGAAATCCAGGCGCAGGACTTCGGCGGGGTCGCAGTGGGCGAGGAATTGCTCGCGCTGGGCTTGGGTGGTGGCTACGGCGAGCGCGGCTTCTTCGCGGTTCCAGCCCCAATCGGTGCGCAAGATGGAGGCCACAATCTCGTCGGGAGGACGATCGACCACAATGAATCGTCGGCGGGGCCAGGCGGCGGCGAGATCCTCTCCCAGACAGCACAGCGAGGGGTGTTTAGCGCCCAGAAAGGACGCTTGCGGGTTTGCCAACGAGCGGTGGTAGGCCCACTGCCGCAGCAAGCCGATCATCTGCGGCGACGGCAGCCGGCGGGCCAGGGACGGATGGTCGAAAAAACGGTGGCACAACCGGTGCAGGCGAAGGCACTCGAAGTAGCCGTGCGGGTTCAGGCGATCCGGCGGGAGCAGCTTCTCGCCCATCGAAACTCCCAGCTGATGCAACACCCCGGCGACACAACTGGAACCGCCGCGATAATGGCCCAGCACGGCCACCATCGTCTGCGGCCACTGCACGTTCCACAAACGCGCTGCGCCGTCGGCCACGGTGCGGCGGTCGGTGGACTCGCCCCCGCGATCACTCGCCGCGTCGGACAGGCGAAAGACCCATTCGTCCGGCACATACATGCACCGCGCCTCGGGCCGCCGAATCTCGCAGTAGTCGCGTGGTCCCACGAGGGCGGTGCAGCTTTGCAAACAGAAGTCGTACAGCTTCCGCAGCATCGGTCGGCCACGCCACATGAAAGCACACGGCGCGGTGACGGAAAATGGCCGGTACACGTGCTCGTCCACTTTCGTCGGCACTCCCTGGCGGAGATGTTGATGCCGGCCGCCAAAAATGAGCAGCTTCCAGTCGATGGGGAGTTGCCCCATGAACCGCTCGAACCGGGCCGGGCCGTCCGCGGTGAACCGAGCACCGTCGTCGAACACCATGGCGCAGGGGATGTTCTGGTCCAAGCACGTTTCCAGCACGGCCAACACGCCGCGCAATCGCGCCCACTGAGACGGCGTGCCGCGCCAATGCCGCGGGGGCCTGACCAGGACCGGATCGATCACCGGGACGCGCGTCAGACGCGGCGCATGGCGCTGCCACCGGTTCTCGGCGAGAAAGGCGTTCCAGCGCCCCTCGTCGCCGCGATGATTCAACACGAACGAGCGGGCAAACGGTAGGTCGACGATCACGCGGCTCCCGGCGTTCACATTCAATCCTCAAAAGCCAACGGTGGACATGAAAACACCTTTGGGGGGGACGCCATCCGCAATCCCACCTCTCACTAGTAGCCGCAGCGGGCCACTTCCGTGTGGCCGCAGGTGAGCAGCGTCAACAGAAATTGCGCCAGCATCGCCGCGGTGACGACCGGGCGGACGGGATCGTCCGTCCCGCGCCAGACCCAAACTTCGTTACGCAGCTCGAACCGCTCGGTGTAATCATGCGGTCCCACCACAAAGCCGGAGCGGACGATGAGGGCCCGCGCGACGTGCGTCCGCACCAGGTGCTCGCACCACAGCTTGTGCCGGGCCATGTCGAACAGCGGATCTTCCTCCCATGACAGGTCGACGGCGGACGACGAAAGATACGTGTAATGCCGGACGCGGCAGTGGCGCAGCACATGGACCATCTGGTTGTGGGTGTGGCCGGAAAAGTCGACCACGAAATCCCAGTCGCTCCCATCCAGGGCCCGCTGGCAGGCCGCTGCGTCGTTGCGGTCGCACACGATCCGCCGCAGGCTCGGGAACAAATCGCGGTTGGTCTGGTTGCGGTTGAGCAACACCGGGTCGATGCGCGTCGCCGCGACCACCGCCGCCGTGAACGCTCGCCCAATAAAGGCCGTGCCGCCCAGAATTAGCATCTTGCCGGTGAGCATGATTTGGGATTTTCGATTTCGGATTTTCGATTTTTTGGAGTGCGTGCGACTGGTCGCCGCTGTGGCCTGCGGCTATGCCGCTTTCCCCTCCGCGGCGCAGCCGATGCGGAGAAATCGGCGACGTGTCGCCGCAGTCCAAAACGTCACACTTCCACCTCGTACTTCGCCACGGACATCTCGGTCCAGCGGTCCCAGGGGTCGAGCCCCATCCGCAGCTTCTTCTCGAACAACGGAGCGTAGCGGCGGCGGAGGTACGACGACGGCGCGTGATACCACCAGATGATGCTGTTGCGCTGCATCGCGGCGGCCCCCAGATACGCATGATATGAAAACGGCTGGATGGCGAACGCGAACAGCGAGTTGTTGCGGGGCGGCACCTTGTCCAGCAGCGTCGCCGCGCGGTCACAGTAGATGCCGGTCTCGCCTCCCATCCCGTCCCGCCAGTCGACGCGAGAATCGGTGTCCGGTCGTCACTTCATACGCGGCAGTGGAATGGACGGCATCTCCACGAAGTGCCATGGAACGGATCACGGCGAACTTGTCGGCCTGCTGGGCCAGCATCGGCAGATGCTCGCACACCTGAACCCCGGGCGCGGTGGTGTCGATCGGCTGGAACTCACCGCGCACCTCAGACGGGGCATCCGGCTTCATATCCAGAGTGTCCAGATGGGACGGACCTCCCTTGAGGAAAAAAATCACACACGACCTGGCACGACCAAAACCCGATCCCTGCTGTAATGATTCAGCCGGTCGCAGAGAGTCGGCCCTCAGCAAGTCAGGGAGCGTCAATCCGGTCAGCCCAATTCCTCCGACGTGCAGACAGTCGCGGCGATTCAATCGCATCGAATACCCAAGGTTTCGGCGGCTCATTGAGCTTCTCCAGTTTGACGAGATCACGTTGCTGGCATTGCAGCTCAGTCGCTATTTAGTTCAGTTATGGAACATGCCACCCGGAAACCATAATCGTGATAGCGTCGAGTCGACGGATCGTAGTGTCGTTCACCCGACCGACACATCATACCGATATTGGTCCAGCCTCCGCCGCGAAGAACTCGAGCCGTGACACCGTACAATTCTCCGTCCATGGGACCGGGTGGATCATTGTCCGGAGAACTCTGATAGTAGCCCTTCTGAAACCAGTCGGCACACCACTCGTTGACGTTGCCATGCATGTCGCAAAGCCCAAAAGCATTGGGCTGGTACGAGCCAACGGTGGCTGTCCGTCGAGGGCTCGGGCCACGGGATTTTCCGCCGTACGGATGCTGCCCATCGAAATTGGCGTCGGCAGCAGATGCCGAATTGCCAAAATGGAACACGGTCGCAGTTCCCGCGCGACACGAATATTCCCATTCAGCCTCCGTCGGCAAACGATAGACCCGCCCTGCCCGCCTCTCTTCCGCTGCTTCAGAAAGTTTGCCACAGAATTCGACCGCATCGTCCCAGCAGACCGAATCCACGGGAAAGCGGCCAGTCTCCTGTCCCTCGACACTTTGAAACTCACTCGGATTGCGTTCCAGGACCAGTTGGAACTCAGCCTGGGTCACCTCGTAGATTCCGAGATAGAAAGGACGCGTGAACTTCACGCAGTGTTGCGGCTGCTCAGGAGGCGTACTCCCCTTTTCTGAGGCAGGTACTCCCATTATGAACTCGCCCGCCGGAATCCGAGCCAGTGGCATACCAATGGAGTTGATGATCATCAGATCAACTCCGAGATCGGAGCGCGATGGTCCAGCAGATACTGTGGGCGGCCAGACAAGTCATTGAACAGAGTTCGTTCGAGATCGATGCCGAGGGCGTGATAGAGCGTGGCAAACACTTCCTGGAACCGAATCGGGCGATCCTTGGCTTCTTCACCGAGTCGGTCTGTGGAGCCAATCACCTGGCCCATTCGAAGCCCGCCGCCTGCCAGCAGCGCACTCATCACATTAGGCCAATGGTCGCGTCCACCATTCACATTGATTTTTGGGCTTCGCCCAAACTCGCCCCACACGATCACTGTGACATCTCGATCCAGCCCTCTTTCATAGAGATCCTCGATCAGCGCGGCGACTCCCTGGTCCAGCAACGGCAGTGTCAATTTGGCCTCTCGAAAGTTTTCCATGTGCCAATCGTACTTTCCGAAATTCATCGTGACGCATCGCGCACCGGCTTCCACAAGTCGGCGGGCTATGAGAAAGTGTTCCAGATCTCCCGAAGCAGGATACTCATCCTTACTGTTGGTAAATAGTTTTGGGCGTCCCTTGCCATACCTCGCACGAACTCGCGGATCTTCACGACTGACATCCAGAGCTTCGAGCAATCGACTGGAGGTCAATATCCCCAGTGCCTGGCTGGTGAACTCGTCAAGCCCCGTTGCTGCGCCTGTTGCGTCGATCTCTCGACGGAAGTTGTCGAGGCTTCGGAGCAGCAACTTTCTGTTCCCGAGCCGATCCGCATCGATTCCCTGCAAGACCATGTTCTGCATGCCCGCACCGACAGGTCGAAACGGTGCATGGGCCACACCCAGAAAACCTGGAGAACCAGGATCAGCCCACGTTTCCAACTGCATCTTCGGCGTCAGGCTGACAAACGGTGGAACGCCTGGCTGAGCGGCACCGCCGACCTTTGATAATATCGAACCCAGCGCAGGCCACCCACCAGCAGGCTGCGCTCCCGACCCTGCCTGAACATTACGCGGCCGACCTGTTAAACAGTGAAACGCAGCGTGATCGTGATACGAATCGACCACTGAGCGAATGATGGTCGTCTTATTCATCACAGCCGCTAAACGCGGCATTAACTCGCAAATCTGCAAACCCGGAATCGTGGTCGCGATCTGCTCAAACTCGCCGCGGACTTCCTTCGGCGCATCAGGCTTCAGATCAAACGTATCGAGATGGGGTGGGCCTCCAGCTAAAAAGACCATGATGATGGACTTGTGGGGGTGTGACGTTCTCGCTCCGGCTTCAAGCCTCAGCAGATCAGGCAGCGACAGGCCGCCCAAGGCCAGTCCCCCGATCTGAAGGAATTGACGGCGTGAAACGCCGTCACAGAACTTCTGATGATCATTTCCGCAGATTGTTAGAGTCATCGCACGAAACTCCGCTTTCCATAGTGCTGTTACTTGGCCGTTTTCGCAAAGACATCACCTCAACTCAGCATCCCCCAACAGCAACGTTTTCTCAGGAGTTCAAGTTATTGTCCACACACCACATTTTCCAGTTTTATCAAGGTGCGCGACAGGGTTTCTATGTCGTCTGCGGCGAGCAAAAATGTCAAGATCAATTATTGATAAATTCGGTAACTCTAAGGCAAATGGGCTGGCGTGGCGAGTAACTGGTGTCGTGGGAAACGGTCGGCGCTGGTACAATGTTGAAAATGGTTTCCTCCGGCCCCAGACATGGATGTCGGAAAGCCACGCACCTCAAACACATTTCCTCCTGAAATCGCCAGAAAACTGGCCGACGTCGCTGGAGAACTCCGAGAACACATTTAGGCGAACCGGCGTGCCCAAAATGGGGCACTCGGTTTACCCAGATCTAAGACCAGGGAATGCAGGTTGGGCTGGAACTGGCGTGCGTGTTCATGCAGCAGTCGGTCCAGCAAACACTCCCGTTTCGGCCTCTGTGATGCTCGATGGTGGTCGCTATCAGTGTTGTGAAAAGAACGAGTCGGAAGATGGTGATCGTCGCACTCACTGGCTTGAAGACGAGGACGGGCTCCGTCCGGAACTGGGCGGCCGTCGTGATGATGTGACTGCTTCTGCCGATGCTGCCGATCCATGTCCGCAGGTTCCCGGCTTTCGCAGGTGATCACGGCTCTGGCCAAACGCCAGTCCATGTGTGACATGGCCCATCGCAGAACGGGAGGGTCACGTGCCACAGGGCTGGTCTGGAGTACTTTTTTCGTCCGAGCGAAGACCAATCGTTATTGGCGTGATTGCAGGTAAGCGAGGAGATCTGCCACATCCTGCAGCGCCATATCATGCAACTGACCGACTGGCATGAGTGAGACCTTCTGTGGAACCAACTCAACAACTTGTTTCGTCGACAGGCGAGTCTGTTTCGACTGGCTGTCCTTCAGCACGACGGATTCAGCCGTCCTCTCGACGAGCAGGCCGGAGTGAAGCATGCCCTCAGTGGTAATCACCAAAAAGGGAACGTATTCCGGTTCGATTTTTTCCGACGGACTCAGCAGGCTTGTCAGCAACGTGGACGCGTCCCGCTTGCGTCCGATTTTAGTGAGATCGGGACCGAACGGCTTTCCTCGCTCACCAATCTGATGGCAGTTCCTGCATTGCAGCCGCGAGTCATCGAAAAACAGCTGCTCGCCTCGTGACGCATTTCCTTCGACTGCCAAAACCTGCGACGACTCGAGCTCGACTCGTTTTCTGCGGTTCTGTTCGGGAACAAAGTCCTCAAACAGATCTCTGATCTGAGGGTTGGATAATTCAGCTGCCTGCGTGATGATTCTCTCTCGCAGGTCGGAAGTGAACTGGTTTTCGTGCATGCCGCCTGCAAGAACCAATCCACCGCTGAGCGTCTGCAGAAGTCGGTCGATCAAGGCAGGCTGGTCTCCCCGGCCTGCGACAAGATCCTGCAGGGCAGCAATCTGGTCGGCGCGACTCTCGGCCAGATCAACGTCTTCGGATGACTCCGTGGAACGTTGTTGCGAAAGCCCCTGAATCCAGTCACGCATTAAACGCAGGCCCTGCTCATCAACGACGTAAGAACCGATGTGTGGCATCCGTCCGCGCCCGAGTTTCGCCATCCGGTAATACAGCACTGAGCGATAAGGATCGCCGGGGGCAACCAGCTGAGCATGGTGGATACCAAAATCACCCTGAGTGAGTTTGCTGTCCAGCAGCCCGGTTTCCTCAAGCCCAAGTTCGACCTGCAGCCGGAATTGAGCCGTGCCGGCGCCTCCAAGGCCATGGCAATGCGCGCAGTTCACGTCGAGGTAGGATCGTGCTCGCTGTTGTCCCTGTATCAGCAGATCGGCTGCCGCTTGGCGATGGAGGTTGCCAAGCAGCTGCCGCCGGATTCATCGTCCGACCACGTGTTTCGAGTTGGGATCGAAGTTCGTGATCTTGCCAAAGATCCCTACGCCAGACATCACGTGCGGCCGATCGGCGAGCATGTTGACGACTTCGCGCGGCACCTGACCGACAAGAACGACAGTGACGACCACGTCCAGCAAACTTGCGGCCGCGTTCGGAAGATCATCGACGGTTGCAAGTTCGCGACTTGGCAAGACGTCGAAGCTTCGACGCTGCAGCGCTGGCTTGCCGATCAACGGGCCGCGGATGCGTTTGGTATCCAGACCAGCAACTACTATTTGCGAGACTTCAAATCCTTCGCCACGTGGATGGTTCACGATCGACGCACGAATCAGAACCCGTGCGAGTATCTCGCCGCGCTGAATGCGGACGTTGAAGACAGCCGAGAACGGCGAGCATTGCCAACGTGGGAGTTCGCCTGGCTGATCGACACGACCCGCAAGAGCAAGAAGACGTTTCGCGGCCTGATGGGATTGGACCGAACCGCCCTGTATCTGGCGGCTGCGTATTCCGGGCTGAGAGCGGGCGAGCTGAAATCGTTGACGCCCGAATCGGTCGACCTGGATGGCGACCCGCCAACACTGACCGTCAAGGCCGCCTACAGCAAGCGCCGCAGGCTGGACGTCCAGCCCATCGGTGCCGACGTCGCCGCCGAGCTGCGGACCTGGCTGGACGGTCACCAGCGAACCGGCAAGCTCTGGCCCCGCACGTGGTATCTCGTCGCCGCCATGATGCTGCGCGGGGACTTGGAAGCCGCCCGCGCGGCTTGGATCGACGACGCCGCGAACGATCACGAACGGCGAGCCCGCGAACAATCCGATACGCTCAAGTACGAAGACGCCGCCGGCCGCGTCTTCGACTTTCACGCGCTCCGCCATCAGTACATAAGCCAATTGGCAGCCGCCGGCGTGCATCCTAAGACCGCTCAGACACTCGCCCGCCATTCGACCATCAAGCTGACGATGGATCGCTACACGCATCTTCAGGCGTCCGATTTGACGGGTGCCCTCGACAAGCTCCCGAGCGTACCGACGGCGAGCAAGCCGCGCGACAGCGAACCGCTCGCCGCCACCGGCACCGATGGCCGCGACGGCCGGCTAGTTGCACGAAAGTTGCACGATTCTCCCCCGGTCGAAGGTAGGAATCAGGGGCGTGAGAGTCACTTAGCGGCATCCCCTGGCAACTCGGATGAATCGGCAGTCTCGGCCGAAAACAAAACAAAGCCTTTGGAAAACCAAGGGCTTCGCGTGATCGGCAGCGTTGAAGCCGAGAGGCGCCGGCCGGATTCGAACCGGCGAATAACGGATTTGCAATCCGCCCCCTTAAACCACTTGGGCACGGCGCCAGATGAGGTCAAATTAGGGGATCAAGGCGGTAGGGTCAAGAGGAATGGGCAAGGTGTTGGGTTCGCTGAATTATCGTGATTAAGGGCGGCTGCTCCAGTCAGGCGGCATACTAACGTCGCCAACGTGGCCGAGCGGCAGCGTACACTTTGCCCAGTCATGACATGCCGACGTGATCGCCTCGGGATGAAGAAACACCCGTGCCCGAATCGATGCGTAGTTGCAGCCAAGGTGATTCGATTTGCCGGAGTCTGTTCGGTTTAAGCCGATTGTATGTTGGCGATACGCTGCCGGTGGCCGGCTGATCTGAGTGGCTGCGACCGGCGCGAGTAACTATCTTCAGTGGAGGCGGGAAAGGAACCTAGGATGGGATTGTTTCAGCTAATCAAACAACGATGGACTTCACAAACAACCTTGCCGCAAATCGCCGACGAAATCGCCGACGGCTGCATGGAAGCAGTCTGGCAGCGGGTGCAACACCAAGTTGCAATGCTGGCTCCGGACGAGGCTCGGGGATACATCCGCGCCCGCGGAATTGCTGTCGTCCAGCCGCAATTGACTTCGGCCGCGGCACGGCATGAAGTCTTGGAACACCTTCGCCCCCACCTCTATGCGTTGGCCGTCGAGTCGTTGATTCGACGCGTCCAGGAGCGGGTCCGCAGGCACGTCGGCCAGCGTCAAGTGAGGCGTGCCGCCTGACCAATCGCCGGGCCGCCGCGGACGAGTTTACGAATTGCGGCAAGATCGTGCGAACAAAGTGCGGTGTTGCTGCGTCTAAGATCTCGAAGGGCGGTCCATTGTCGACCGTCAGGATCACAGCGGCACGAGGGATCGCCGCCATGTCAACCGCAGGGAAGTTCGCATGTCCATCGAGGCATGCGTTGCGGGTGCATTGGAATGGAGATCGCATCATGGCTCAGGGCAATTCCGCTGGCACGAAACTCGTCTTGGTCGATCACGCCGGACTCGGCAGGGTGCGAGTCGATATGGAAGCATTCTTCGAGTTCAGCTTCTGGATGGCCGAAGAACTCGAAGACCTGATCGCCAAGTGGGCTCCCGTCGCCGCGCCGAACGCGTCGCGCGGCAAGAGACATTCAGCGGATGCCGGCCGCGAGTAAGCAATTCTTACCAAGACAGCACGACGGCATCCGAGATCTTTGCGTCGAGTTGAAGCGAGGCATTTCCGCCGACGATCGCCAGTTCCAAGCGTCCCTGCGAACCCGGCAGCGCGATCAGTGTACCGGGCGGATAATCGGCGTAGGTCCGGCTGATCCTTTCGATTCGCCGCTGTTTGCAACAAACGGTGAATTCGGTGGTCGGGATCTGCCGGAGGTGGGCCAATTCGATATCGGTGATCAGGTTGCCAAAGCGGTCGATGCTGACGATGGTGCCAAACAATTGTCGCTCTTCAAACCGAGGCTTCTGGAAGTCGAGCAGCGTGACGTCGCCGGCGGGCGGACCCAATTTGCTAAGTGGAACGCCAAGACTCAGATGTGCCGCGACCGGAGCGATGATGTCGCGACCGTGAAAGGTATTGCTAACGCTCGTTCGCCAAAAGCTTTGATCCCGCAACTCGACGATCTCGTCGGCCGGTTTCGCTTTGAGGACATGACTCAGCAAGCCATTGTTCGGCAAGACGAAGACGCGATCATCGCACTTCGCGCAGAGGATGCACCGCGACGTGCCGACGCCGGGATCGACGACCGCAACGTGGATCGTGCCGACCGGAAACGTCTGCCACATTTCGCCCAGTGCGATCGAGCCTCGCATAATGTCTTGAGGCGGAATCTCATGCGTGACATCGACGATCGCTGCGTCAGGGTTGATCGACAGGATGACGCCCTTCACCTGGGCGACGTAGGTATCGGCGCGTCCAAAGTCGGTCGTCAATGTAATAATCGAAGGGGGCATTTCGATTAGCGTACCGTGCGGGGCGTCGCGAAAGAAGCGCGAGCTTACATGCTCTCGACAATCTTCAGGCACATATCTTTGAATTGCCCGGGGTTCACGTTCGGGTTTTTCTGTTTCGCCTGGCCGATCAGCGAGCCGACCGCCTTCATCTTGCCGGCCTTTAAATCCTCGACGATCTTGGGATTGGCTTCCAGCAGCTCGCGGCAGAGGCTTTCCGCGTCCGAGGCGTCGACCTTTTCGATACCGAGCGTCGCCATGGCATCGCCGGCTGTTCTGCCGGACCGTACCATCTCGTCAAAGACATCTTTGGACCGCGTGTTGTCCAGGTCGCCCGCCTTGATCGCCTTCAGCAGATCGGCGAGCGCCGCCGCGGAAACCGAGAACTCGCTGATCGACGTTTGTGATTCGTTCAAGGTGCGTAAGACATCTTGCTGAACCCAGTTGCTGGCTCGCCGACCGTCACCGGACGCGGTCGCGAGTTCCTCGTAGTAAACGACCAACTCTCGGCCCTGATTGACGAGCACGTCTGAATCGTACGGATCGATCCCGTACGTTGTTTCAAGACGTGTCCGCATGGCGGCAGGGAGTTCGCCGAGGCTCGCTCGAACTTGTTCGACTTCTTCCGCGGTCACGATCACCGGCAGCAAGTCCGGGTCGGGAAAGTAGCGGTAATCGCTCGACTCTTCCTTCTCGCGTTGCTTGATCGTCACCTGCTGAGTATCGTCCCAGCCGCGAGTCGTCTTGTGGCCGCCCGGCTTGTCACCGAGCTTGATTTTGTTCTCTCGCCAGACTTCGCATTGCCGTTGGGCCTCGTAAGCCATCGCCCGCTCGACCGCGCGAAAGCTGTTCATGTTCTTCACTTCCGCGATCGGCGTCGCGATTCTTCCCTCCGGCGTATCGATGTGCAAGTTGAGGTTGCCATCGACCCGCAAGCTCCCTTCCTGCATGTTGCAATCCGAGACGCCGAGATAAGTGAGCAACAACTTTAGTTCGGTCAGATACGCCTTCGCCTCTTGCGGCGAGCGGATGTCGGGTTCGCTGACGATCTCCAGCAGCGGCGTGCCGGTTCGATTCAAGTCGATCCGGCTGTCGCTCTTGCCCGCCGCCTCGTCGTGCATGCTCTTGCCGGCGTCGTCTTCGAGATGGGCGCGCGTGATGCGAACTCGCTTCGGCTCGAACGCGCCTTTCGGGTCGCTGATCTCCAGCCAGCCGTGTTGCGACATCGGCAAATCGAATTGGCTGATCTGGTAGCCCTTTGGCAAGTCGGGATAGAAGTAGTTCTTGCGGTCCCACTTGGTGAACGCGGGGATGTCCAGATTCAAGGCCACCGCCGTCTTCAATGCCAACTCGAACGCCCGCCGATTCATCACCGGCAACGCGCCCGGCATCCCGATGCAAACCGGACAGGTTTGCGTATTGGGCGGCTGTCCGAAAGTCGTGCTGCACCGGCAGAACAGCTTCGATTGCGTTTGCAGCTGCACGTGGACTTCCAAGCCGATGATGATTTCGTACGGTTTGTCGTTCATGCAACAAGTACCCTATCAAACTTGAGTCGTGTCTACGTGGCCTTTCGCTCCGCGAAAATGCGCTCGTTCGCGGAGCGAACGGCCACGTACCTGGATCACCCGGGCCGTCTCGTGTGCCAATCCGTTGCCCGTTGGAACATGTGAGCGGCTCGCAGCAGTTTCTCTTCTTCAAAAGGTGCAGCTTGCAGCTGTAGACCGATTGGCAAGCCGCTTCCCGTGATCCCGCACGGAACCGAGATCGCCGCGATGCCGGCCAGGTTCGCGCTGACCGTATACAAGTCCTGCAAGTACATCGTCAGCGGGTCTTCGTTCATCTCGCCAAGCTTGAACGCCGCCGTGGCGGTGGTCGGACCGATGATCAAATCCACGTCCTTGAACGCTGCGTCATAGTCCTCACGGATCAGGCGGCGGACCTTCAATGCCTTCACGTAGTAGGCGTCGTAGTAGCCGGCACTCAACGCATAGCTACCCAGCATCACGCGGCGTTTCACTTCCGCGCCGAAGCCCTCGGAGCGGGTCTCGCGATACATCCGAACGAGCGAACTGTCCAAGGCGTCAAGCCGCGCGCGGTCCCCTGCCGCTTCGAGTGCCTTGCGTTCTTCCGCCAACTCCGCGAGCATCTCCTTCTCGTCGGTTCGATATCCGTAATGGACGCCGTCATAGCGGGCAAGATTGCTCGAAGCTTCGCAAGGCGCGATGATGTAGTACGTCGCGATCGCGTACTTGCTGTGCGGCAGCGAGATCTCGTGAACACTGGCACCTTGCGACTCGAAGACCTTGATCGCCTCGCGCACGGCGGCATCGACTTCGCGATCCAATCCGTCGCCGAAGTGCTCGCGAGCCACGCCAAGCCTCAAGCCCGCGAGCGGCTCTCGCACGGTGGCGGTATAAGACGGAGTCGACACGTTTGCGGAAGTCGAATCCAGCGGATCGTGCCCGGCGATGGCTTCCAACAGCAGCGCGACGTCTTCGGCGGTTCTGGCCAGCGGGCCCGCTTGATCGAGACTGCTGGCAAAGGCCACGAGGCCGTAGCGACTGACTCGGCCATACGTCGGCTTCATGCCGGTCACGCCGCAGAAGGCCGCGGGCTGACGAATCGAGCCGCCTGTATCCGTTCCGATCGACAACGGTGCCATGTTACTAGCAACACACGCCGCGGCACCACCGCTCGAGCCGCCGGGAGTTCGATCGAGCGCCCAAGGATTGTGAGTTCGCTTAAACGCCGAGTTCTCGGTCGAACCACCCATGGCAAATTCGTCCATATTCGTCTTGCCGATCAAGACGGCGTCGGCTGCTTTCAGCTTGCTGATGACCGTTGCGTCGTAGGGTGGAACGAAGTGCTCCAACATCCGCGAGCCGCACGTCGTCGTCCACCCCTTCGTGCAGAGAACGTCTTTCACGGCGACCGGCAAGCCCGCCAATAACCCGAGCTTTGCGCCGGCGCGACGTCGCGTGTCGATGGCTTCGGCTTGCGTTAATGCTCGTTCGGCATCAACATTCAAAAAGGCTCCGATCGCTTCATCGTGGTCTTCGATCTGTGCGAGGTAGGTTTGCGTCAGTTCGGCTGCCGAGACGTTGCCCGCCGCCAGTTCCGCGAGTAACTCAGTTGCAGTGGATTCAAGAACAGACATGATGCCAAGCTTTGAAGGAGTAAGACTGAGGCGACCGTCTTGGGTGCCAATTCT
Source organism: Planctomycetota bacterium (assembly GCA_027622275.1). GTDB lineage: Bacteria > Planctomycetota > Planctomycetia > Pirellulales > Pirellulaceae. The sequence continues at coordinate 26,989 of JAQBZB010000055.1, forward strand.
GGGTTTCAGTCACCTAAGACCGCGGGCACTCGGTAGCATTCGTCATCCCGTTTCGGAGCGTTTGCCAAAGCATCTTCGCGATTAAGACTTGGCCGTGGAAGATCATCGGCGAAAATGTTGTGGTTGTCTTCGACATGGGCCATCGGCAGTACCGACTCGGTGTCGAGTTCTTCCAACTGACGAACATACTCGACGACTTGCCCGAGCTGTGTCGTCAAGGTATCGAGTTCTTCATCGCTGAAGCGCAGCCGCGCTAGCAGAGAAACCTTGGCGACTTCATCACGGGTGAGACCCATGATCAGGTAGCCTTCGCCTTGCCTTCGCCCGGCACCGCGAACGGCTTCGCACGGACGGCTTTCTTGATGGCACCGCTCCGGAGGCAGGCGACGCACACACGCATCGTCTTGTTGGTGCCGTTGGGCGTCGTGACTTTGACGCTTTGCAGGTTCGGCTTAAACTTCCGGCGCGAGATTCCGGTGACCTTTGTACCGACACCACCGAGATACTTCGCTTTACCGCGCAGCTCGACAGAATTGCCCACCTGAGTGCTCTTTCCACAAACTTCACAAACGCGTGCCATCGGAACTTCCTCAGTCTCGCTTCAAGACGGAACCCCCTTGCACTGACTAGCTGCAAGGCAAACCACCAATATAGCCAGTCTGCGGCAGGCTGCAACGCCACCTGAAGCGGCCGAAAGCGGTGGCAATCTTCGAGTTTGTGTTGACCGGCCGACACGTCACGCGGCGCTGCGACGGCGATTCGGTCGAAGGAGCGGCCTTCGGTGGCCCGATCTTCTACGGACACGCGGCTGAAAGTTTCGACGAGCCGGCGGATCACAAAGGGAACGTCTACTGGTATCAGGCCAAGCGAACCAACGAGCTGTTCCAAGCGTTGGACGGCAAGCAGCGCAAAGCCGCATTGCTCGGCAAGTCGCGCGGCGAACACGGCAAAGACACGGTCAAGCTGAGCGGCAAAGCGACCGATCTGGCCGGCATCCCCGTCAGCGACTTAAGTGTCGACCAAAAAGAGCTTGCCGAGGTAGTGGTGGCTTCCAGCCCCCACGGTGGCGGCTGGAAGCCACCACTACGGTATAGAGCCGCGCCCGTTTTTCGTGGTCGCTCGCCACGCACAGATTCAGCGTATCCGCTACAACACGCACTCGCCGCAACTCGGCACTGGGAAGGTTTCGAGACGAACGGCCAAGTGCGCCACCAATGTGACCTATCCTTCAAGGAGACAGACTTCTCATTTGCCCAACTCACGTCGCACGTCGCCGAAGGACCAGACACCATGACGGCACTCATCGAGGCAGATCTTTTCGAGACAATTAGCGAGTTGCTGGCCGAACAGCACGCCATAAGTGGTGACGAGCGACGTGAAGGCGAGCGAAGAAACTACGAATGCATCCAACTCCTCGCACCCTACGACGCCAATCGCCTGCCGCGACAAGAAGACTTCCGGCAGGTTCAGTGCCGGGATCTGTCGCCGCGAGGCTTCTCGTTCCTCTCGTATCGGCAACCAGCCACGGAACACGTCATCGTGGCGCTGGGCGCGGTGCCGTTCAAGTTCTTCGTCGCCAAGATCATTCACAGCAATCCCAGCGAGAATGAACTGAGCCAAGATTACTTGGTGGGATGTCGCTTTGTGCGTCGACTGACGGAAGATGGAAAGTAATGTCGTAAGGATTACTTACCATCGGGAAACGGCGTTGCCGCCGACTTCGGTGCGCACGATTGTTCGACCATTTTCTGGTACAGGAATTCCGGAGCCAGATCCGCATCGTTCTCCCATTTGACGGTATGCAGCACTTCCGAAACCTCGAAACGGCGAAATACCGCTGGATCTTGCAGCGGTTCAAACATTGGCCCCCACAGCGTATCGGCGAGATCAACGACACCTTCCTCACCGCTGTTGAATCGGACGCGGATTCGGAACTGATCGACATAGTGAGCAGCCGTAACTTCCAGCATGGGGACTTACTCCAGCGGCGGAATTCGATTCAGGGGTTCATGCTGTTCGGCGAGTTCCCAATCTTCCAGCAGGTCATCATGGTGCAGTTCGTACCACTCCAGCAGCGACTTCAGGGCTCGCCGCGGGAAACGCCCCTGGACAACTCCGCTATGGATCTCGACCGTGACCTTGTACTCGCCATACTCGGCATGGAAATGGGGAGGTCGGTGATCATCCTACAGCATGTAAATCACGATTCCCAGGAATCGGCAGATCTCAGGCACGTCGTCGGTCTCCAAGTCCAAGGTCGAACGACCAGCATCAATTCACCACACGCAGGTGTCGAGCAGGACGTTCATGCGGCCGACTCGATATCGAGCGGTTCAATGCGTTCATGCCCGACCAGCCGGCGGGCATAGACCAGGCACGCCTGAACGTCTTCCTTTTCCAGACAGGGGTAGCCCTGCAATAGGAGTTCTGGAGTGTCTCCCGCAGCGAGCATCCCCAACACATGCTCGACTGCGAGGCGGCGGCCGTGAATGATCGGCTTACCACCGAAGATGTTCGGATTCACTGTGATGCGTTCGAGAAGTTTCTGTTCGTCCATCGTTTGTCCTCGGCTTGGCTGACACCGGTTTCCGTAACTTCATAGGGCCAACTCGACAACCTCACGATCGACCTCCGCCGACTCAGGCTCGAGATAGAGAGCAATGGCTTCTCGAATGTTAATTAAAGCCTCTTCCCGGGTCTTGCCCTGCGACCAACAACTCTTCAGCGCGGGACAGTGCGCGACAAAATACCCGTCTTCGCCTCGTTCAATCACCACTTTAACATTCATGCTTCACCTATAGCTCTCGCTTGATCCACGCTTACCGTTCCTAGTATCTAGTGACGAACGTGGATTCTAGTCGTTTCAAGTAGAATCTAAAACGGACACCGATGTTTCCAAACGTTTTGCAGATCGTTCGTTCCTTGGCTCTTTGATGCCGTGTGTCAGCTTGATCGCAAAACGTTCATTTAAACCCGAACCGTCGCATGAGCTGCTTACGCAAGCTCGAATTTACTAGGCTGGGATTTTATGAAATCTAACAATACTCAAGACAAGATTTTTGTGGGCGTCGATGTTTCCAAGGCCACCCTCGATGTCTATCGACCTGATACTAAAGACGTTTTTCAAATTGAGAACTCGGATGAAGCAATCGCTGTGCTTTGTTCACAACTTAAAAAGATGAACTCACAAGTGATGGTCGTCATGGAGGGTACAGGTGGCTACGAGTACCTGCTACTGAAGCATCTTGCTGTTCACGAGCTCGAAGCGGCAGTCATCAATCCAAGACGCGTTCGTGACTTTGCTAAAGGGATTGGGTTGGACGCAAAAACAGACCCGATCGATGCCAAAGTCATCGCCAAGTATGCCGAGGTCGTTGTGCCTCTGCCGATGGCTGCCAAGTCCGATCATGAGTTGAGACACGGCGCACTGGTCGCTCGGCGCAACCAACTGCTGGAATTGATCAATCAAGAGAATAATCGCCTCAAGCAATCGTGGGAAGATGATGCCAAGCAAAGCATTCAAGATGTGCTCGAAATGCTCAAAAAGCAACTAAAAAACATCGATTCGAAACTTGCCAATATGCTCCAGATGGACACCGTGAATCAACGAGCGATCGAAGTCTTGCGATCCGTCAAGGGAGTTGGGCCGGTGATGATTTCGACAGTCCTGGCCGAGCTGCCTGAGCTTGGTAAGCTCAATCGCGGAGAAATTGCCAAGCTGGTCGGTGTCGCGCCGATCAATCGTGACTCCGGCAAAAAGTCCGGCAAGCGATTCATCGGTGGTGGACGTGGCCAGGTGCGGCGGGTGCTGTACATGTCGACGATTGTCGCGATCCGCCACAACCCGGCGATCAAAGCCTTCTACACGCACCTCAAATCACAAGGCAAGGAGTCCAAGGTTGCGATTGTTGCTTGCATGCGAAAGTTCATCACGATTTTGAATCTACTGATCAAGACAGACCAATTGTGGGAAAACAAAACGAGCGTCTGAGGATCAGCTCAGACGCTCCCAGACACGTCATTGACGCACCGTCGACTCGGTTATCCCTTGCCAGGTTGTGTCCCCACAGAGCCTGACTCCGTTTCGCCGAGCCATTGCAGTATACACCAAGGTACTCGCGTTGACCTGCAGCGCAAGAAAACAACATTGAACACCTGAGCTATGCCTCAAAAAATCCAACATCCCTGGACTGATCGAAAGGAATTTCAAAATGTTTTGAAATCGGCTATTGACCAAACTTAAGACCGTCGCTGACTCCTGACTCCTGACTGCTGACTGCTGACTGCTGACTGCTGACCGACAGCCGCGTCTCTCCGCCGTTTCGCCATCTCAACCTCCAATCGCTTTCCGCCGATCACTCGAAGCCTCCATTAGATATATTGCAAAACGGAGCTAAAACCGGGTTGGAATTCCGGATAGTTTTTCCGTGAATTTTCTTACTGTTATCGCAAGTCACTGTATGAACAGGGCTTATGACCAAGAAAAAAATCTGCAATCTTCGCATCCGGGACAGGAGCGAGTTTGATCAGGAATACCCCAATAGAAGTGGAGTCTCTGGCGCGGACGGACTTGGAACTCCATCCTACGATCCTTGGCACCGATCAGCATCAAATCGAGATACATACCGCTCTCGGACGGCAGTGGCACGTTCGCCCGTTTAACCCCTGACGCCATCGGCGTGGGCGCTTTGCGAGGTCGATGGCACTTCGCGCGCACGTCGATGGGTAGCGGTTAAACAGGCCATCGTCATCCGCGAGCGGTATAACTGATGTCGTGAGGAACGCCGAAAGGCAAGCGAGGAGTGTGTGGTGTCCGGTCTTGGCGGTTCGCCGGCAAAGCGTTAGATATCACGGGATGAATCCCACGGACGATGGCTGGCTCTCCATTGCTCAGTGCGCAAGTTTGGCGTGCTTGCTTGAAGCGACAACACCCAAACCTGGCAATGTTCACCGTGGCGCGGATTTTGAAGACCTTTGTTTCAACGATTTCGTTGTGAGTGCGGTCGCGATTGGTCCCGCCATGGAGTCCGCACAGCAGCGCGGTGTCGGTTGCGCGATTCTGGAAGCAATATCGGCGACACGTTCGCTGGTTCCCACGAACACGAACCTTGGTTGTATTCTGCTAATTGCTCCACTCGCAGCGGTTCCTCCCGAGTTGCCGCTCGATCAGGGAATTCGTGCAGTGCTCGCCTCGCTGACGCCCAGCGACGCCGCACAGGTCTACCAAGCAATTAGCATCGCGACTCCCGGCGGCCTCGGACATGTCGAAGAGATGGACGTCCACGATTCGGCACCGAGCGACTTGATTCAGGCAATGCGACACGCCGCCGAGCGAGATCTCGTTGCCCGCCAGTATTCGAATGGATTCACTGACGTATTGAATCACGTTGTGCCTTGGCTGATGGAGGGACAAGCCGAGGGATGGTCGTTGACGACCGCCATCATTCACACGCACCTCCGGCTGATGGCTGAGTTTCCCGATAGTCTCATCGCACGTAAGTGTGGAGCGGGCGTTGCACAAGAAGCAGCGGAGCGGGCGAAGCACGTCTTGGCGGGCGGGCGGCCCGGCGACCGTTCGTTTCAGCGGGGGCTGACCGACTTAGATTTCTGGCTTCGTAGCGACGGCCATCGCCGCAATCCAGGGACATCCGCGGATTTGATCGCCGCCGGCCTGTTCGCGGCATTGCGCGAGCGCAAGTTAATCAGTCCGTTTCAGTAGGACGGTTATCGTCGTTCGGTGTTAAGAACCAGTCAGCGGTACGTATCACGCCTTCCAAGGAAAACTCATGGATCTCGCCCGTCATGCGTTCAAGGGACCACGCACATGCCTGCCCGGCGATCCCAGGAGCTTCGATAACGAACTGCCGAATCGCTTTCAATTGCGATTCGGCCTTCATTCGTCCAATACAGATCGCACTCATGCGTCGCACTGATTCCACCTCCGGCATCATCGACAAGACATCCGCCAACCGCTCGGCCAGAACCTTTGCCAACTCTTCGTCGACCTTTCCTTCGTTCAGCTTACCAATCGCCCACACTGCGGCCGGACGGGTCGCACCGCCATAAAGTAATGTTTTGGGGATGAACTTGCGCATCAGCGATTCCGCTTCCCCATAACCGAGTTCGCCAAACGCTTGGAATAGCTGACTCAGTTGTAAGTCAATTGCCACCAGATATCGACCGTCGAATGTTTTGTCGACAACAACTTTGGTCTGTTGCTCAGCCTGCGCGAACATCGCCGGGAGTGTGTCTGAAACCGCGAGCTTTCGCAGTCCCCAGGCGGCGGTGACCGCGACTTCAGGGCGGCGGTGCGTCAGCAACTCAATCAAGCGAGGTGCAGCTGGTTCGTGATCGAGCGTCGCGAGTACGATGATGCCCTGTTCGAGACCTCGCCAAGCATCTCGCGAGACGATGTCGGTCGTTGCTTGAATCACGACGTCGCGTAACGATTCCTGCTCCGCCAAGCGGAGCATCGAATCGGAAACTTCACGCCGCAGTCCCGGATTCGCATCGTCCAACAAAGGGGCAAGTTGTCCGATCGAATCGGCGTCAGCCCGATGCGCGAGCGCCGTGCAGCCAACTCGTCGAATGTTGACGTCAGTACTGCGAATGGCCGACGTCGAGAATTCATAGACATGAGCCGGATCGATCTCAAGCAGCCGCCGCAACGCCACACCGCTGGCCGTAACCGAATCAACGACCGCCAGTCGTTTGAGAATGGAGACAGCCTCCGAACCGCTTTGTCCTGTCAGTAATGCCGCCGCGAGCAAACTCGCCGTTGGTTGATCCCGTTCGGCGGATGCCAGGCCGTTCGCCGCGGCGATCAGGTCGCCGTGGTTGATCTCCGCGGATGCACGAGCGGCGGCGAGCCGTACTGGGACTTCTGCGTTCACATCCTTGACGATCTCCAGGAGCGCCGACACAGAGTCCGCATCCTTGACGATCCACAAGCACTGAATCGCGAGTTGTAACCGGGCTCGCTCGGTTTCCGAATCGGATAAACGTTGCCGCCAAATCGATCGGGCTGGTTCGTAATTCCATCGGGCGAGCGCCGGCTCGACGATGTTCGCCATCTCCAAACTCGCAGTTGCCGTGTATTCCGCGAGCGGTTTGGCGGTGTGCTTGGCGTCTAGCGTCACTAAAGCATTCGCCACGGCGCGTTGCACGGACGGTTCAAGCTGATCTTGTCGAAGCGTGGCGAGTAGTTCGTCCACCGTATCTTCGAGTCCTGTCATGCCGGAACGACGTGCCAACGCAATCGTGTCAGCCGCCATCCGTTGCAATTCCGCTTCTGGCCTCGCCAGCGCCAGGAGCCAGAGCGGTTTCAAATTGTCGGCGAACTCGACTTGCGTGGTGGCTTCCGGAAATGCCGGATCTTGATACATGATGTCGTCAATGCGACCGTCGTAGGCAGCCGCCACGCTGGACGTCAACATGACCGCGAGCGAGATCATGCTCGACCAACGGCAACGCTTCGGGTTGACAGATGCGTTTCGAGCGAAGCGATCATTCATGGTGAGTGGCGTCGAATAGTTCGGGATCATTCCAACCGTTGGCCAATGCTACCCGGCCGCGACTACTACTTGCCAGTAGTAAGACCAGCGAGCCTGCTAGATTTTTGTCAAGAATCTGCTTGACAAGCGTTGCGCCGAGCGTAAAAGTGGCTCCCGTCTCGTGCAGGGGGCTGCGATTCCGGCAGCCAAGGCGGAAGAGATCACTCGGAGCAGTGTGATCGGAAAATCACATCCGGGCGGATGGCAGTGATGGCGATCAAACCGAACCGAGAGGTTCAAGGGAGCAGTCGATGAGTAAGCCGCGTTGGTCTTGGCAGTGGGATGCGTTGAAGTTCTGGATTCTGGGGGGGGCGTAAGCGGCGCAAGGCCACTTCCCATAAGAATCGACTTCTCCGCGTCGAATCGCTCGACGCGCGCATCGTCCTGGCCTCCGATCTCACGATCATTGACGACGCGCCCCCAAGCAGTCCCGTTGTGCAAGCGGAGTACAGTACTCCGTTTGGTCCGCAACAGGAACTCGCGACCGAGACATCGTCGGCTCCGCAGCAAGACACGCCGCCGGTCGCGGCGGAGACGATCGCCGCTGAAGTTTCGACCGCTGGTCAATACGACATGAACCACGACGGCTTCGTCAGCCCGATCGATGTGCTGCTGTTAATCAACCACGAGCACGATGCGGCCGACGCGGCGCTACCAGTGACGGAAACGATCAACGCGCTGGACGTCAACGGCGATGGCCAAACGTCCGACCGAGACGTGCGGCAGCTGATCGGTTACGTCGAGCAGATGAATGATCTGCACCAGCGATTCGACACGGCTGCGCTGGCGGTGTCCGTGGCTTCCATGCAAGCCGTCCCGCCCGCCGATTCCGCGACGTCAGAAGTGGATGGCACCGCATCGGCCGCGAAACAGGCCGTCGGCGGCATCTCGCTGATTCAACCGGAAGGCGAAGCGTCGCAGGAACAGTGCGATACGTGGGAACGGCGGTCTCCAATCTCAATCGCAATTGGGAGCGGTGTTTTTCTCGAAGAAAACCGCATCGGGAGTTCGAAAGCCGAGGCACTCGCGTGGGCGTCCGTTTAGTAGTTTTTCCACGCGGCGCACCTCGTCATGAGAGATGTCGCGAAAGTCGGTCCCCTTGCGAAAATACTGACGGATTAGACCATTGGTATTCTCATTCGTACCGCGCTGATACGGACAGCCCGGATCTGCAAAGTATAGCGTCATGCCGAGATGCTTTTCCAGCCGCCGGCAGCGCGCGAACTCCGTGCCATTGTCGAACGTGATGGAGCGGCGGCGCTGCTCGTCTAACTCGCGCAACCGTTCCTTGATTTTGTGGTGCACGTGGTCTGCCTCCTTGCATCGAATCTTGACGACGATCGTATAGCGTGACTTGCGGTCCACCAACGTCGCTAGGCCACCCGTGCCTGCGGGACCAAGCACCGTGTCACCTTCCCAGTCTCCCAACCGCAATCGTTGCTCGATGACTTCGGGCCGTTGGTCGATGGGCGCGCCGATTCCATCAGGTTTTTTGCGGCGATAGGGCCGTTTTCCACGCCGCCGCAGAAACGACTTCCAAGGCTCGCGGTATTCGTCATTTTCGATCCAGGTGTAGATCGTTTGCGCCGAGACGTGGCGGTCAGGGCAGTCGGCGTGTTCCTGTTTCAGGCGTCCTGCGATCTGCGCCGGCGCCCACTCGTGCGGCAGGCCACGGCGGACGCTTTCGTTAAGCTTGGGATCATCCATTTTGCGAGTCAGCGGGCGTTCCACTCGCCGCCGAGTGGCCTTCTGCTGCGCTTGCCCGGCGTAGTAATTGTTCCCCGTCTGATTTCGTCGCAACTCGCGACTGATCGTCGCCGGACTGCGACTCAACGCCTTCGCAATTTCTTTTTGATCCGCTCCTTGAAGCTTCAAGTGCGCTAGGTGATCACGCTCTTCCATTGTAAGATGATTTGCCATCGCTGGGACTCCATTCCCAAGGGAAAGTTTGCAAGACTTCTTCCCATTGGAAACTCCCAGCGATGTTTTCTCCTACACCACTTCCGAGGCACGATTTTCGATACCTCGATTGCATTTGAGTTTGGAGACCGCAAATCACCGCGTTTATCGTTCTCTCCTCACTTGCGACGGCTTGGGCTGGCGAGGGCGAGTCCCAAAGGACCGACAAGCCCGTCGAAGTAACCACTCTTGAACAGGCGAAGTTACTTGCGCCCAGCACTACAGCGGTGTCGATGCACTACACGTATCAGATGTACAAAGCGGATCTTTTCAGGGGCATCATGACGACGCTGGCGCAGAATCTTCGACTTCGTCATCTCACACTTCGTCTCCCCAATTCGTCCCACTCTAAGGACGACGCACTTGATGTGCTGCGCAAATTCGAGACTTTGGAAACACTCGAACTCATCGACGCCCGAGACTGGGAGCCACCGTCGGTCTTCGAGCAAGTGGCGGCGCTGAAGAATCTAAAACAAGTGACGTTCTCGTTCTCGTGTCGCAGTCCGTCCGAAGCTGCCTGTAAGGCGGCGCTGCCCAAAATGAAACAGCTTGAATCAGCAACGTTCTCCGACGGCCGGCCGCACATTCAACAGGGATGGGAAGAGACGCTCACCAAATTCGCGGGCGAACTCATCGCCAATCGGAAGATGGCAGTCATCGAGCTGCCTGGCCAGAAGCTGGTTTTCAAACCGACGCGGGATGACATCACGGTTGGGTGCGTGATTTTCTCACTCTATCATTCGAATCCGGGTGAACCGCTCAATCTGGAAGCGATTCGCGTGAATGGCACCCAGCCAAAGACCGCGAGGCTTTATTTGAAGCAGACTGGAAAAAACCAGTTTGAGTTGCCTGCGCTGAAGATCGCGTTTTCCAGCGAAGAACTGGGCGGGCCGCTTTACATGAGTCTCAAAGTCTGGTTCAACGAACTCACGAACCAAAAAGATGGGTTTGTCTATGAGCACCTCCCGGACCGATATGCGA
>JAQBZB010000407.1 GCA_027622275.1 Planctomycetota bacterium
GGCGGCTGGAAGCCACCACTACGACACTTGTTGATCGACCGATCCCTAGCGAAAGCGTACCGAAAGTCCGGTCCCAACGAAATAGTCATCGGCTGCTTCGTTCAGTCCGACGCCGGCGCGGATGTCCCACTGGATGTCATTCGAGAACAGGTAGGTAAAGCCGCCGTCGAAGTAATGCTCCGGTTTCGCGGTGTCGGCGCTGGTTGGAAAAAACGCAAACCACTCGGTGTACGCTCCGAATTTATCCGTCAATGCGTAGACGACTGTCCAGGATTGCGCCCATTCGGTGTAACTTGCGCTCGTCGTCGCGTCAATTGCGCGGTTGAATTGCGTGCTACCTCCAGTCGCCAGAAAATCGTTGACGTCCCAACCGTAATTCAAGTTGACGCCCGGCAACACTTCATCCGCGCTGAACGCATTGCCGCCGGTCGGAACGGTCATTTGCGGAATGATGGCCAATTCAGGTAGCAAGCCCTCTTGCGGCGTGAGGCCGATTTTGAAGCCGAGATAAAGGTCGTCCGAGCCTGACACGCCCACGCCGTTAACTTCTTCGTTTCCATAGTTCCAAGCGGCGCGAAACTCCAGCCAATCGGCGAAGATGCCATATCGCAGCAGCATCTCTGGATACGAATGGCCAATCGTTTGGTCCGTCCCATCGTTGTCGAATATGTAGGTGTAACCGAACTCCAATTGAGCGACGCCACGCCCCACGGTCGAACTGGCTTCGGTGAAGTCCGGCCTGTCGGTCACAAGCGGCGCATTCAAGTCCGGACCGCCCGAGAAGCTATTCCCGTAACTCCATTGCATCAATGTCGGCGGAGCGCAGCTGCGGCACGCGTCGGTCCACAGTTCTTCGCCACGAAGGAACTGGGCTGGCGACATCGCGAGAATTGTAACGCAAAGGACTGCCGCAAGTCGTTTTTCTAACATCCGTGTCGCTCTCCTTGGCATCATGCTTTGTGTTGTCCGTGAAAGGTCGCACCGCCCAATGCCACTCACTTTGTAGTGGTGGCTTCCAGCCGCCACCTAATTTCACGGGGATTTGTGGCGGCTGGAAGCCACCACTACGTCCGATTGCTTCGCGAGCTGAGCGGCATTGGGCGCACCGCCCGTCGGCGTGTTACATTTTCATCGGTACTCACGCGTACGGTTGACCTCCAAATTCGCCTTTTTGATTGCGCAAAAAGATGGTTTCGGTTTGCAAGCACTTGCATTTCCGCTACAGACGGCGCAGTTTCACACGCCAGGCGCCATGCCGTAGACAGACGTGGAGCCCCGCTGTGGTAAGGGAGAACGCGAGCGGGTGCGTTGCTACTCTGTCAGCGCCGGCGCGAAGGCGACATGCGCTACTCCGCGGTCGACGACCAGCAGTCCCAGAATGCAACCATCGGTTCGCGAAACGACGCAAGCACCGTGGAGCTGCGGGCTGATCGAGAACGAAGGAGCGACGTCCCATTCGTCGATACCCGCGGTCGCGGTGAGACGGCTGACGGGAATCGGGAAGCCCGACTCCGCGGACTCGGCGATCGTGAAGACCTCTTCGATCGACTTTGGTTTGCGAACTCGGTCCATCGGCCACGCGCTGACGTCTTTTAGTGGCTCGTCCAGCCGCAGCGTGGCGAGCTTGCCGTGCAGGTCGATTCGTTCGGCGCTGATCGCGATCTCTTGGCCGACCAATTGAAGTTTTGCCTCGCCGTCGATGGCACCGTCGGGTGGAATCAGCAAATCGGCGGGGCCAAGCAATCGGTTGTCCGACAATGCCAACAACCAGCCTTCACGTTGCCGTGTGCGAGACAGCCCGAGCCGCTTTTCCTTCCAAACCAAAGCGGCCCGCGCAGGTTGCGGTAACGTCATCGCTTCCGGCAACTCGATCGAGCCGAGCGCAATATGCGGTTGCCAACTGGTCCAGGCGTCTTCGTCGAAGTCCTCGTCGCGTTTGCTCCGCACGGTAAAGCGATGACCAGCGCTCACCGGTTTCCCGGGAGCATCGGGCGTGGCCAGCGACACGCCGCCGGCGGCGATCGTCTCCAGCGTTTCCGCACTCACCTCAAAGCCGCCGCTGATACTGAAGTTCGCCTTGACACCGCTCGTGCTCCAAAAAACCGTGTTGTCGCGGATCAAGCGCGTGAAGGCGGGCTCGATGTAAGCGCGGGCTTCGATGCGCGACGCGTCTGGTGCCAGCCCCAGCGAGATGACCTGTCCGACTTTGTGTCCGCGATAAAGAACCGGCGCACCCGGCCGAACGCCGCGCCGATGAAGGCCTTCCAACATGATCTCCAATCCGCCTTCGGATCGCTCGGTCGTCGTCGGTGCTGTTTCGAGACCGTCGAAAGATGTGAGCAGTTCGGCATCGCCGGGGCCAGGCGAGACCGCTAAATAGCGGCCACCGACGATCGTCTCCAGGCCGCGGATGCCAGTCAGACTAACATCGGGGCGTTCGATCCAGAACTGGCTGCCGGCACGAGCAAGACTCTCGGCGCTGTCGACGAGTCGCACCTTGACCATGACGCCGGACAGTTCATCGTTCAGGTCCACGTTGGAGATTTCACCGACGACGATGCCGCGATGTTTTAACTCGTCGCCGATTTGCAGGCCATGTCCGTCGCGAAAGTGAATCTCGATCTCACGGACATGGGTGTCGAGAACCATCAGCGGCGATTCGTCTCCGTCGAACAGAAACTTTGGCGGCGCGTCCGCATCGCCCGGCAGAATGCCGAGATACTTCGCACCGACAACCGTTTCCAGTCCGCTGACGCGGGTTAAGCTGAACCGAGGGCGCTCGATCCAAAAGCGGCTTCCTTCGCGCGCGAGCCCGGCTGACGCTGGTTCGAGAACAATGCTGACAACAACAGCGCCAAGATCGTTGTCCAGCTTTACCGACGTGACTTCACCGACTTCGATACCGCGGTGACGCAGCGCGTCGCCCGGTTTGATGCCGTGTCCCTGTTGGAAGTGGACGGCGATGTGTGTCCCCCGATTTCGGTTGGCCGAGGCAAACAGAACGACCGTGACAATCAAACAGATCGCTGTCACAATCCACAGGCGGCTGGAATTGCGGCGCAGCGATGCCACAACATTTCCGCCTTGTTGGATCTCGGCCACAGGGAATTGGTCGTCTGGAATTGGGCTCACCGCTGCTCCTCCCAGATGGCGTGGGGGTCGAAAGACATCGATGCGATCATGCTCATCGCAACGCACAGAACGAATGCCACGACGGCCGGTCCGAAGCTGAACTCCACCAAGTCGCCGAGCTTGACAAGCATGACCAGGAACGCCAGCAGCATGACATCCATCATGCTCCATTTGCCCGCGTACTCCATGACGCGATAGGTCAGGGCCTTGTGTCGGCGCTGCAGAAGGCCGAGCAGGCTCAATTCGAGCAGCAGCACGATTTTCACGAGCGGAAAGATGATCGAGAAAGCGAGAACGATGATGCCGACAAACCAATCGCCGTGGGTCAGCAAATCGATCGTTCCGAACAGCAAGCTCGATTCACTGTGATGTCCGAGTCGGTCCAGCTCCAGAATGGGCAACAGCGTCGCCGGCCAAAACAGAAAGAAAGCGCCCAGTGCCGTTGCCGCGGTTCGGCTGGCCGCGAGTTGTCCGTCGGATTGTCGCTGAATCGTTGCTCGGCATCGCGTGCAGGTTGCGAACTGAGAGAGTTCGAGTTGTGGCACTCGATGAATCAGGCCGCAGCAATGACAGGCTCGCAAGTTGCCCATTCGTCGTGATCTCGTCGCGGGTTAAGGTAGCCATCACGCTCCGCCGTGATGAGCCCTTTCGCCGCGCGGCCGGAGTGTGATGCAAGGCTACGACTGGTTTGGGCTCGTGCCCGAATGGCTCGTCGCGGCGGAGTGTGACGGCTACATTGGCTGAAACGGTGCGCCATCGTACAATACCGCCGCATTGCATCTTATAGGATTCGAGCGACACCACAATCTAGGATTACTTGATCGATGGCAGTTGATACACCAGCACGCATCGCGGTACTCGGCGCTGGACCGATCGGTCTTGAAGCAGCGCTTTACGCCAGATTCCTCGGCTACGACGTCGATATCTACGAACGTGGGCACGTCGCCGACAATATCTTGCGGTGGGGACACGTGCGCATGTTCAGTCCGTTTGGGATGAACCGTTCGACGTTGGGCTTGGCGGCCTTGCGGGCACAAGACGAAAGTTATCTACCGCCAGGCGACGAGGAGATTCTCACCGGATTGGAATACGCGGATCGCTACCTGCTGCCGCTGTCGCAGACGGATTTGTTGGCCGATCACTTGAGATTGGGGATCGAAGTTATCGGCGTCGGCCGTCCGGAGCTGCTGAAAGGGGAAGAGATCGGGACCGAAGAACGCGCCGACTCGGACTTTCGCATCCTGTGTCGAGACACCGCCGGTGCCGAGACGGTGGTCACGGCAGAAGTGGTCATCGACACGACCGGAGTTTTCGGCAATCCGAACTGGGCGGGGGAGGGAGGCCTGCCTGCGATTGGCGAGATGGCGGTGCGGGACCGAATCGAATACGGAGTGCCGGACATTCTGGGTTCCGCTCAGTCGCAGTATGCAAGCCGGAAGACGCTGGTCATCGGAGCGGGATACTCGGCGGCGACGACGGTTGTTGCTCTTGCCAAACTCGTGGAAGCAGCGCCCGATACACATGTCACTTGGCTCGTCCGGCAGGCGAGCGAAACCGGCCCGATCGCACCGATTGTCGACGATCGGCTGCCCGAGCGGGCGACATTGACGATCGAAGCGAATCGGCTCGCGGCCGGTGCATCGCCGAATGTCGTATTCAAGCCGAGAACGACTTTGGCGTCGGTCCACTACGATGAAGCGGCAGGCAAGTTTCACGTCGAGTTGTCAGGCGAGCAAGATGGACGCGCCGAATTCGATGCGATCGTCGCCAATGTTGGGTGCCGCCCTGATAACCGCATCTATCAAGAGCTTCAGGTTGACGAGTGCTACGCCACCGAAGGCCCGATGAAGCTCGCGGCGGCGCTCCAGGGATCTAGCACAGGAGATTGTTTAGCTCAAACGGCACACGGCCCGCAATCGCTGACCAATCCTGAACCGGACTTCTACATTCTCGGTGCCAAGAGCTACGGCCGGAATCCCAATTTCCTTGTCTCCATTGGCCTCGAACAGATTCGCGATCTCTTCACGATCATCGGCGATCGACAAGACCTCGATTTGTATGAGACCGCGGTCAAACTATCGAGCTGAAGTCCCAATGACGAATTGCAAATGACAAATAACTAATGACCAATGACACGCCAGCAATTCCGTTGTCTCATCTCGATCACTTGTGGTTCCAGGTGTCGGGGACTCTCTGCAATTTGACGTGCCACCATTGCTTCATCAGTTGCAGCCCCAAGAATCGGTCGTTTGGCTATCTGTCGCTGGCGGAAGTGCGGCGGAGGCTCGACGAATCGGTGGCGTTGGGCGTGAAGGAGTATTACTTCACCGGCGGCGAACCGTTTCTCAATCCCGAGATGGTGCCGATCCTGTGCGAGACTTTGAAGTACGGCTCAGCGACGGTGTTGACGAACGGCACGGTGTTCAAAGACGAGTGGCTCGAAACGTTGCGCGATGCCGAGTCGAAGAGTCTGTATTCGTTGGAGTTCCGCGTGTCGATTGACGGCTTCTCGCCGGAGACGAACGATCCGATCCGCGGTGACGGGACTTTCGATCGAGCGATGCGCGGCGTCATGCAGCTTGTGAAGCATGACTTTCTACCGATCATCACGGCGGCACGGACTTGGGCGGATCAAGCGGAAGCGGAAGTGGTCGGCAGCTTTGAACGCATGTTGAAAGACGCGGGCTATTCACGCCCGCGCCTGAAGATTCTGCCGACCCTTCAATTGGGAGCCGAAGAGCAACGCACCTGCGGCTATCACGACAGCGAACGTGTGACGCGCGAGATGATGGACGGCTACGACGTTTCGCAGCTGGTTTGCGAGCACAGTCGCATCGTCACCGACCGCGGCGTACATGTCTGTCCGATCTTGATCGAGTCGGCTGATTCATTACTCGGCGAGAGCCTCGAGCGAGCGGCTGTCCCATTTCGCTTGGTGCATGGCGTGTGCTTGACGTGCTACCAGTACGGTGCCATTTGTTCCAACGCCTCGAGGGGGTCCGTACGATGAAGGCAACCCTTGGTAAAGTCGGCTAAGTGGCACACTCTTCACTTATCGACAGTGCCACCCAGCCGGTCATTCGATATGCGTGCCGGCGGTTGATAGGGATTGGGTTGCATGATCGAAGCCATCGAACTGATCCGGTAGCCGGGCGGGAAACGCTTCTGGGTCCGCCGGGATGGCGTGCGGTCGACCGTCGTGCCGGAGGCCACCGCCACGGAGATTGCCGAGCGGATTCGCCAGTGGATTCTGGCGGATGATGGTGCCGGCACTTCGGGCCGTCGGACATCCAAGCTGGGCATAAAAATAGAAGCAGCCGCTCAATCGGCGCGCCTTGATGGACAGGGAACCAGGAGGAGAATGCCTCTCCAAAACCTAGCCTGCATTTCTCATCACATCGGAAAATGTGGAGGGGCATCGGCGTAGCGCGGCGTTTTTTTGA
>JAQBZB010000408.1 GCA_027622275.1 Planctomycetota bacterium
ACCAATACAAAGTGAGTGGCAGTGGGCTCACGCCCACCGCTTGCACAATAGAATCTGCCGTGCCCGCCGAACGAACTCACGGATTCAACGATCCGTAGGTTTGGGATGCTTCAACCCGTTGGTTGTAATCGTACTCCCGGTCGGCACGTGTGTAGCCGCCGCCGGTATAGTTACCGCCGAAGACCCCAAAGAGGGCGTCCGATACGGTACAGCCCGCAAGCACCGGTAGAAAAATGAAACAAGCGATAAGCGTTGTTTTACGCATCGATGGCACCTGCAAACAGGGAAGTGCGTCGTGCGGAAGCACGGCGGGAGTTGGTCATTGTGTAGATCGGCAATGCCGAGTTGGCGGGCGCAACAAATCCACGGTGCCCACTCGAAAACCGCCAGGAAACGCGGCAGCTAGCACCGGCGGCGAGTCACGCCTCAAACGGCCGCGCGGGTGATCACGGCACCGCGCGCGATAATGGCTTCGTCAAGGCGACGCAGTTGCTCGGCGTTCAGCTCAAATGCCATCGCCCCAGCGGTATCTTGGATCTGGTAGGCTCGCTTGGCCCCGCAGAGTGCCGCAGTGATGCCCGGTTGCCGCAGCGTCCAGTTGATGACGATTTGGGCAACGGACTTGCCGATAGCGGCTGCGATCCCCCGCAGGACGTCGAGGAAGTCCTGGTTCTTCCGCCACTCGTCACCCTGAAACATCGGGTACTTGGCGCGGCCATCTGCCGGCGGAAAGACGTGGTCGCGGGCGAGATGGCCGGCCAGCAGGCCCTTCATCAACGGCCAGTAGATGACGACCGAGATGTCACGTTCGCGGCACCACGGGAGCGTGTCGCGTTCGATGCCGCGCTGCAGCATGTTGTAGGGAGGCTGAAACGCCGTGATCGGGCACACTTGGTGAAAGGCTTCGAGTTGTTCGACCGTGAAATTGGAAACGCCTACCGAGCGAGTCTTGCCCGCATTCAGCAATTCCTTCAATGCACCGGCTGACTCGGTGACGGCGACTTTGGGGTCGGCCGCGTGCAAGTACAGCAACTCGACGCGGTCGGTGTTCAGGCGTCGCAAACTCTCATCACATTCACGCTTAATTGTTTCTGGGCGTGCGTCGAACACCCGTTCTATTTTTTCATTCCAGTGCATTCCGCATTTCGTGGCTATCACCAAGTCGTCGCGCCGATGGCCGAGAGCCTTGGCGATCAACCGCTCGCTTTCACCGTTTGCGCCGTAACCGTACGCGGTATCGAGGAAGTTGACACTCGAGTCAACCGCTGCATTCAACGTCGCGAGGCTATCAGCATCGTTGACGTTAATGCTGGTCATTCCGGCGATCGGCCAGCAGCCCAAAGCGACGGGGGAGACCTGGATGTCTGTCAATCCAAGACGGCGATGGCTGTTGGTTGATGGCATGGATTCAGGCGAATTGCGCTGAGCTTGTTCCGATGTGGAGTTTCCAGCGTTGCTGTTTTTCAACATGGTAGCCGAATTGCATGACTTGTTGCTCGAACGCATCAATCGTGTGACGAGTCGGTGACTCGTGGCGACATGAACGCGATGCCTTTACTCCACACTTTAATTCGTTTGCCAAAGTAAGCGGTAATTACGCGCATTTCCCGCATTCAGGACGTTTATGACATAGGTTTCAAATGCAAGGTCAAATCATTACTGGGCAAAGATCCTGCCTGCGAGCTGTTGCTAGGCTCGCTTCCAATACATTCGCTTAACGAACGGGAAAGTGAATTTATGTTTCTGAGCTCTTTGAAACAACGTCGTCGTTCCATCGGTTTTCTCGCCGCTGTGTTAGCTCTCTTGAGTGTGCCGGCAATTTCGCAAGCCAAAACTGTCGCCGAAGTTCTACGCGACAATCCAGGCATTGTGTACCTTGCCGAAAGCGGCAAGTTCTACAAATTTGTCAACGAAAACTTCAGCTGGGACCGCGCACGTTCCCTTGCTGAAGCGACGAAATTAGAAGGCGTCAACGGCCGAATGCTCGAAAGCCGATCGGCTGGCGAGCAAGCATTTATTCTTAACAACACCAAGAACTTCTGCTGGTTGGGCGGGACGGATGTCCAGCAAGAAGGACGCTGGGTATGGCTCAGCGACGGCCAGCAGTTTTCCAATGGCAGCCGTGTCCTGCCTGGAGTGTATTTGAATTGGTCTTCCGGCGAACCAAACGATTACGCCGGTAACGAAGATTATGTGATGACGTATGACAAGGCCTACCGAGGTGGTCAGTGGAGCGATTTACGTCCCAACCCCAGCTCTGCTTTCGTTCAATACGCCGTCGAATGGGGTGCGACTGCCGTCGGAGTCTCGACGGACTACTTTGTGCGCAAACATGGCAATGACAACAACAACGGTCGCTCGAAAGGTAAGGCTTTCCGCACGATTTGGAGGGCCCTTCGGGATGCGAAAGCGGGCAGTACCGTTTACGTGGGTGCGGGTCGATATTTTGACGAGCTAAGAGCGGTCCATAGTGGAACGTCAAATGCGCCAATTCGCTTCGTCGCCGATACGGACGGAACCAAGACCGGCGACGCGGGAACGGTGTCGACGGAAGGACGAATCGAGATCTTTGACAAGCACCACATTCACTTTACCGGGTTTGCTCTGACTCGTGGCGGGAACGGTATTCAGACACGGAATGCCACCGGAATCAAGATCGATCAGTGTAATTCCTTTAGCAACGACCGGTCTTTTGATATCCAATCCGGGTCGGTGGTGGAGATTACGAGAACGATCATTCAAGCCAACAAGTACGAAGGCATTCGAATCAACGGAGGAACGGTCAACATCGTGAATTGCCTGGCGATTCGAAATGGCGATACAGGAATCGGAGTTACCAACAATGGCGCACAGGTCACGATCAATCATTGTACAGCGGCATACAACAAAGATGATGGATTCGATTTGGATCATGGAACGGCTACGATCACGAACAGCATCGCGGCGTTTAACAACGACGATGGTTTCGACGGTCACTCTGCTACGACGCACAGTTATAACCTTGCCTTCAACAACGGCGACGACGACTTTGAAGGCATATCGAAGTCGAGTAGCGAAATGATCGCCGATCCGAAGTTTCGAAACGGAGGGGGGAACGATTTCCGCTTACAAGATGGTTCACCCGCGATTGACAAGGCAACCGGCAGCGAGGCAAGCGACCTGGCAGGCAACAGTCGTCCTTTCGGTCCTGGCCGCGACATTGGTTGCTATGAAGGTGGCGGTGGCGGAGGAAGCGGCGACTACTTTGTTCGACGAACCGGAAATGACAGCAACGATGGTCGCTCACCGGCGAAAGCGTTCGTGACGATTCAGAAAGCCGCCTCCGTCGCGAGTGCCGGCAACTCGGTATTCGTCGGTGCGGGAACTTACAGCGAAGGGACCGTTCATTTCGATAAAGGTGGGACATCGAGCAAACCGATCGCGTTCTTCGCGGACACCGGCGGCCAAAAAACGGGTGACGCCGGAGTTGTAACTGTGAATGGGAGATTCGAAGTTGGCGGTGCCTACGTGTATTTCGATGGCTTTGAAATCCTCGGTAGTTCCGATGGTATTAAGGTCAAAGACAACTCAATCGGGTGTCGCGTGTCGGCATGCGTAATTCGCAACAACAACGGACATGGTGTTCACCTCGATAAAAGGACGACCGCGACAATTATCAACTGCCTGATCCTTAACAACCGTAACGAGGGAGTCAACGTCGGAGACGATTGCAATGCCACGGTTCTGCATTGCACGATTGCTTACAACGGCGACGACGGCGTGGACAGCGACGATGGAACTTCCACGGTCCAGAATTGCATCATCGCGTTCAACGACGATGGCGGCATCGACTCCAGTGGTTCGGGGAAGGTGACTCACAACTACAACCTAGTCTACGGGAACAAGAAGGACTTTGACGGCACCAGCAAGCATTTTACCGAGATCGTCGCCGACCCGAGATTTGTCAGTTCCAGCGACTTTCACTTGCAGCCTGCTTCCCCAGCCTTCGACAAAGGAACCGATCTGGGCATCACGGTCGATCTGGCCGGCAGCAGCCGCCCGCAAGGGAGCGGCTATGACATGGGCTGCTACGAAGGGAGCGGTGGCGGAGGTGGTTCAACGCCGCAAGGCGACTACTACGTACGCCTCAGCGGCAGGGATAGTAATGACGGCAAGTCACGGGACACGGCGTTCCGCACGATTGCCAGAGCATTGGCAGTCGTGAAGGCGGGCGAGTTGGTCTACGTCGGTGGAGGTAACTACAACGAAATACTGAAGCGTGGCGGGCTGAGAGCAAGTGCCGATAAACCGGTGAAGTTCGTCGCTGACCTGACAGGCCAATCCACCGGTGACCAAGGGGCTGTCACCACGCAGTCGGTCTACATGTGGAGTAGCGCTCAGGTGTCGTGGAATGGTTTCACCTTCCAAGGAGCAAGAGACTACGCCGCCTATGGAGAAGCAAGTACCTGGTCGTTCGAGAACTGTACGTTCTCGGCAACTGGTGATGGGGTTCGCCAGCGTCGAGGAACGGCGACGATGGAAACTTGTGCGTTCAAAAACTGTGGCGCGGGCGTCGTTGCTTATGAGGATGCCGCGACCGTTGTCAAAGACTCGACGTTCGACAATTGCAGTACGGCTGTGTACCAAGAGCGCAAAACGCTCACGATGAGCGGTTGTAAGATCAACGACAGCAGAAACTACGGCATCCAGGCAAAGTCTGCGGTTGTCTCGTTGGACGGTTGCGAGCTGAACCGAGTTCGAGATGGCATCAATCTCGCTGGCGTGACGTTGACCGCGAGTAACTGCTCGGTGAGTAAAGCCAGCAGTTGGGCCTTCCGATTGCAAGGCAGGGGGACGATCACGAACACCGTTGTCCAAGACTCGACGCACGGATTTTACCTGAGCGGCCCACAGCAGCTGGGCGACATTAAGCTCTCGGGCGTCAAGGTCAAGAACATCACCGGACAAGGGCTGAACCTGTTTCGTACGGACGGCGACATCACCAGCGAGGGCACGCAGCTGGCCGGTGATTACAACCCGGCCGTGTGGTTGTATGGTTGTCGTGTCAAGATCTCGGACGGCACCGTTCGCAGCCAGTCCACAGGCATCTATGCCAAAGAATGCACTCTGGATCTCGATAAGATCAACATCAACGGTGCCCAGCAGTTCGCTTTACGAGGTGATCGTGCGATCGCCAAAGTGACGAATTGCAAGATTGCCAATTCGTCACAAAGGGGTTATGGAATCTACTTTGGTACCTTTTCGAGCCCCACGCTGGAGAACTGCTCGATCAGCCAATGCGGGATGGCGATGGCCACCTGGGGTGGCGGAAACACGGCGCTGACAGACTGCCAGATCTTTGACAACTACAACGCCTTGTACTTTGAGAACGGCAACGCCGATGTGAAGAATTCCCGAATCGACAACACGAACCAGCTGGCGTTCCACCACAAGATAGGAACGGTGAATCTCAGCGGGGTCACGATGAACAAGGGACGCCGTGGTGTGAACATGGTGAGTTCCACGGCGACGGTTGATAACGTCTCGATTAGCAATATGTTCGGCGGCTGGGCCGTCGAATGGTCGAACGGCAAGGGGACGATCACGAACACCGTTGTCCAAGGCGCGACGCATGGACTGAAGCTGAGCGGTAAACAGCAGCTGGGCGACATTAAGCTCTCGGGCGTCAAGGTCAAAGACATCGTCTTACAAGGGCTGAACCTGTATCGTACGGATGGCGACATCACCAGCGAGGGCACGCAACTGGCCGGTGATTACAACCCGGGAGCGTGGTTGTATGGTTGTCGTGTCAAGATCTCGGACGGCACCGTTAGCAGCCAGTCCACCGGCATCTATGCCAAGGAATGCACTCTGGATCTCGATAAGATCAACATCAACGGTGCCCAGCAGTTCGCTTTACGGGGTGATCGTGCGACGGCCAAAGTGACGAACTGCAAGATTGTCAATGCCTCACAACAGGGTTATGGAATCTACTACGGTACCTATTCGAGCCCCACGCTGGAGAACTGCTCGATCAGCCAATGCGGGATGGCGATGGCCACCTGGGGTGGCGGAAACACGGCGCTGACAGACTGCCAGATCTTTGACAACTACAACGCCTTGTACTTTGAGTACGGCAACGCCGATGTGACGAATTGCCGGATCGACAACACGAATGATCAGGCGTTCTTCCACAAGATAGGAACGGTGAATCTCAGTGGCATCACGATGAACAAGGGACGCCGTGGTGTTAACATGGTGAGTTCCACAGCGACGGTTGATAACGTCTCGATTAGCAATATGTTCGGCGGCTGGGCCGTCGAATGGTCGGACGGCAGGGGGACGATCACGAACACCGTTGTCCAAGGCGCGACGCATGGACTGAAGCTGAGCGGCAAACAGCAGCTGGGCGACATTAAGCTCTCGGGCGTCAAGGTCAAGGACATCGTCTTACAAGGGCTGAACCTGTATCGTACGGACGGCGACATCACTAGCGAGGGCACGCAACTGGCCGGTGATTACAACCCGGGAGCGTGGTTGTATGGTTGTCGTGTCAAGATCTCGGACGGCACCGTGCGCAGCCAGTCCACC
>JAQBZB010000409.1 GCA_027622275.1 Planctomycetota bacterium
AGATAACATCAAACTCGCCGATAACTGACGTAGGTCAGTTCCTGGGACTCGTCGGCTTGGTCCGGGGATACGATGGAGCTGTCCGAGTAAGGCAGCATCCAGATCGAGGACCAAACCATCCACGTCGGGTGGTGCCCTCGGTGCCGACGTTGGCCACCAGCCGCAGTGCTTCAAGATCTCTTCGATCACGTCACCCCGACCATCGCTCGGCGCTGGTGCCCGCGGTTCGATCAACGCCACGACCTGCATCTGCCCGCCACACGGTGGACAAGACCAGGGGTCCACTTCGCTGGGTTCGTTTATGCACAGAGTCCGCTCGATGGCTCGGCGGATGCTTCAACTTCTGCCTTCTGGCGGATGCCGTGCGACTTGTAGGAGTACCAGCCGCGACCAACCTTCGGTCAGTGCCCGCGAATCAGATGCGAGCCCTTCGCCGGAATGTGCTGCGTGCCCAGTTTGCAGGGGAGGCGGCACCAGGAAGTCTAGTGGCGAGAGAATCTGGAAATTCCGCTTCGGCCCTGATCCGACGCGCGTCTCCACTCTCGTCGGGAAAGGCTCGACAAGCTTGTTTCTCGGCCTTGTAGACCACCTGCTGGCTGTCGCTCACCTTGACCAGCCGCGAGCGACTGAAAGGGCAGCGAGTCATGGATCGCGCGGTCCGCTGGAATTCATCCAGTCGCGCCGTCGAAAGGACGATGGACGCGATCTGGCTTGCGCGATCAAGAGGGCGCGTCCACGATTCCGTCAACTGTAGCGTTCCCGGAGACGTGCTATCTTTTGCTCGAGCGCCTGACGTGGATTACTGCCACCGCTGTGTGCTTCTTCCACGGCAAGCATGATGGACGGATAGTTGTCGAAGACCGATAACCCACCGCACTCGGCCGCCCAAGTCCGTGTAAGTTCTCGCGAGGGCGGTCCTTGCTTGGGGTCGTACGTCTCCTGAACATTCGGCACGAGCGCCAGACGGCTGATCTGCGGGTTGGTGTTCGTGCGCGCGTTGGGATCGATCAACTGTCCGTACTTTCCTGGCAAGAGCGACGTGCCCGAGGCCATCTTGATGGGCGACGGCACGCCTCGCTTGCGGCGACCGTGGCTAGGCACCTCCACGCGGTCTTGATTGCGGCCCTTGCGCGTCAACCGGCGCGCGTCCTGGTGAAAGGCACGAGTGCTCATCAGCGCATGGCCGTTGATCCACGTAAAACCGTCGTCGGGAAAGGTCTGCCCGTGGTCGAGCGCGACGAAAGGGGTCGCCCCCAGGTTGCTGTCCGCCAGCTGCTGCAACGTGACGAGCATGCGGTCATTCTTGTTCCGCCGGCTCCGTCCATGAGCGAGCCGGCCGATCAAGTGATACAGCACGTCCGTCGAGACTTTGGCACCGACGACAAGCTGACGAAGACTGAGCAGATCGAGCGACTCTTTCACGATGGACGCGGAGGAGACCAGCACGTTTGGTCCTTCGCCTTCCGCGTCGAACCAAATCTGGAGTGCCTCACGGTCTTCCTCGTTGCCGTGAAATGGCCGAACCGTCGCCGATGTATTTAGCCGTGTATAAGCCTGTCGCAATCGCTCCACCACCGGATCGATAAGCCGGTTATGCACGACCGCGAGTGTGTTCACCTCGTAGGGCTGCGGCAAGCTGAGTTCGTTGAAACTGTTGAGCGGCTGGAAAAAGACCTTCAGCAGTTGCTTCACGGCCTCTTCGGTCTCCGCGGGATAGTGCAACTCTTGAGCCGACGGAAAGATCCGCACGCCAAGATCGGGCAGAATGCCGCGACGAATCGATTCGGGGAAACTATGCACGGGGGATCGGCAGTTCCACGCTTTGCCGTACCACTGCGAGCCGGCGGCGAACACCAGTGGCACATGCCTGGCTCTCGCCGACACGACCGGCTCTTGAAACGCCAGCGGCTGCCTCCGCTGAGCTTCGTCGCAGAGGATCACTTGAACGTGACGATGCACTTCTTCCTGGTATCGCTCGATCTGTTGAGCGCTAGTAAACATTAGCGCCGGCTCGAGGACAACCCGCGCCTCGCCGCGCGTCGCTGTCGAGAACCCAATATTCTCCCGCGCGAACACCGGATAGTCAGGCGGGATTGCGAAGGCTGCGTCGCCCGTGTGCGATTCGATCTGCTGCGTCACAGCCGGCACCGGTGGCAGTTCCAGCAGTTCGGTCGAGCCGGACGGGCCTCGCGCCGTCGTGGCGAGCGACGCCAGGACTTTCGCGACATTGGCGAGCATCACCTCATCCGATTCCGCAACGCGAAGCCCTGCCTCTTGAAAGTAATCATGGATAACGCGTCGAGCCTCGTCCTCAGTCCTTGGTCGCTTGTCAAACAATCCGTTCCAGGATTTTCGGGGAAAGAAGTGCTTCATGAATTTCTGATCCATCCGGCCGAGCGCCAAGCGACGCCGGTTGATATCCTTTTCCGAGAGGGTATACGGCGGGCTTCTGAGCACGCGCCGATGCCCCATGCCTTTCCCGCGTACTTTGTCGGACAGGTGATACGGTTTCGCCGTACAGTACGCGATCTTCCCCGTCATGAGATGGCGGGTCTGGAGACGGATGCAGGCCTGCATCAGCACCCCAAGCGTGAGCGTTTTCCCGGTGCCAGGGGCACCTTGAATGAAGAACGATGTCGGCGAGTCTGGTCCGTCCGTGAGCGCGGCGGCGATCCAAATCAGGTGTGCGAATTGATGGTCGTGGAGCGTTTTGCCGTTGACCCGTCGCTTGTCACGACTGATGTCGCGAAGCAGTGTCCAGAGTTCACGGGAAAGCTGGCGGTGGAACTCGGGGGCAGTGGAGAAATGTTGTGACACGAACTCGCCGGCCGACGGTGGCGGGTACATGCTCTGCGGGTTTTCAGTTGGCGGGAACACTTTGACCAGGTAGGACGTCAGCTTGCGGTACAGCGAAGCAAACGCTGGAGTCGGAACTCGGTCGTTGCCCGATCCCTTCAAGATGGCAATGGCAGGCCGCACGGTCGGCGTTCCCTCGGATGGATGCAAAGGCGGGCGAAATGGCGGGACAAACGTGCGATCGTTGGATGGATCGCCAGCTCTGAGTCCATTATTATACGACTCCTTGGCCTTCCGCAACTCCCGCCCCAGATTCGCCCACCATGCCCAAGCCACCACCAGCCGCAAACACCGAGCTTTCCACTCGCGGATTCACCTCCCACGGCCTGCGCCGCATCCTCAAGCTGAACGACACACTCAGGCACACACGCGATCTCGTTGCCGAATCTGAGGATGCGGCCCAGTCGATTGCGCTGCTGTTGGCAGAGACACGAGTTCTGGTTCTGCGGATGGGGAGGTACGAATTCGGGCAGCTCGCGGGCATGCACTTCCACGCCGTGAAAAACGCTGAGACTCCCGGCTCGCATCCGCAACACGAATCTCTGTCGCGCGTCTATCGGACGTGGAACCAGCTCGCGACGGATGACCGCGAACTGTCGCCGCGCGTGAGAAAGCAACTTACCGAAGCCCGTGCAAAGCTCTTGAAACTTCTTGTTCCTGAACTGGATGAACAGGGGCGTCCGCTCCGCACGTCCGTTGACGGCCTGTATCGGATCTGGATGTATCAGTTGGGACGCAGTGCCTTCGAAACCGCATCGAGGAAGACGAACCGGCAGCGGGTGCCGCTCACCTACGGGACGCTGTGGCAACGCCGTGAAGTCGGCATGGTCCCCGACTATGAGGAAGTACGCATCATCGGGACGCACCTCGACCGCGATCTCAAAATGGCCGCGGCAATTTGGGATCGGCGGAAAACCGAGCAGCTTCTGGCACGTGACATGTCTTTGCCGCTTGTTCGCTTCACCGTCGCAATTCAACTCGCCTACCCAGGGCTGTGCATGACCGCGGCGTCGCTTCGCAAGCATCTCAAGGTGAGCGAAAAAACGGCGCAGGCGATCAACAATGGTCAAATGGTCGGCATCGCCGACATCCAGCACGTGGTGAACGGCGTCATTCCCAGACAGGACATCGCCGCGTTCACCCGCCACTGGAATGCAGCCTGGGATCGCCTCGGTACGCAGGAGGATTTTGCCACCGCGTTTCCGCGCATCTGCAACGAGAATGCCTGGAATAACCACATGCTGGCAACTTTGCTACGCGTCCGCCCACCGGAAGAGCGAAGTCGTCCGATGGGAGCGAAGAAGTCCACGAGGAAAATCTCTCGCGTGGAATCCTACAGACCGTCCGCCGAGGTTCGCCGGATGTATCAGGAGAATTGTTTTTCGGGACAAGCTCCCGCCAAGGCCTCCATCGATTTGGTCGCCAACGACGAAATCCCCGCGGGAAGCCGTGGCGAGAATCAGCGGGAATATCTGACGCGTCTCTTCCTCGAAGCTGTTGAGCGACGGCTGTTGCAGAAAGGGAGCGGTGCCCACGGGTCGCCGGTTCGCAGGCACCGCATCCTGTGCGGCGTGACGCCGCGGCAACTGGCCGATGTGTCGGGCTATTCGAAGGCAGACATCCTTCTCTCGGAACATGGTCTGCTCGAGCTGAGTGCGGCGGAAGAGAAACGGTTAGTAAAACTCACCGAGACGTTTCCGGCGGCCAAGATCAAGCAGGCACGCGCTCGCCTGGCCGAATTGACGGCGCCGCCCACCAACGTAATTCAGGCCGTCACGCGGCTCCGGGATCGACATGGCGGCTACGTCCCGCTGTCGCGCCTGCTGCATCATGATGCGGATCGGCGACTCTGCCTGTCGCCGGCACATCTCAAACACATCGAACGCGGTGAAGAAGTGCCCGCACTCCCGCTGCTAAAACATCTGGTGACGCGGGGAGGAACTGAGTTGTCGCCCGAACTGGTCAGGGACTGGTACAACCGTGTGCCGAAGTATCTCGTGGAGAACAAGAAGCTGCGTTGGCGACATCCCCTGGTGCGAGGTTTCGGCATCATTGTCTTCGAGAAGTGGCACAGCCTGTACGCCTTCTGGCAGGAGCAATTTCAGGACGACTTCAGCTATTCCATTGTGACTCGCAACTTCCAACAACTGAACGGCCGAGGGAGCGACTTCCCCTGGACGACGGTCAGCCGCTACTTGAACGCCATCGGCGTTGGCGTATCCGATCCGCGCCGCGCGTACTTGCAGCAATTGTTCGACCGCAAGGACGAAGTCACTGACGCCATCAACGCCAACAACAAACCAGCTGCGTTGGCCGTCATCCGCCAGGTCTTGAAGCGGTGGCGTACCGCGATGCGTGCGGCTCATCGCGATCCGCAATCGATCGAACACAAACTCGGCCTGACGGCCGAAGAGTTGCATTAAAGGGAGTCAGCACTGGGGTTTTCAGAATCTGGTGATCTGTGACGAAATCGGGCCTCTCGAATGATGCTAGATTTGTTCCTTGGTCCCCAACGGGCTTGTCCCGTTGGAACCCAAGATTAACCGGTTAGCAGCATGCCGCTGGAATTCCAAGACCCCCACGAGCTCGCCTCGTGGGTGAATCAGTTTCGGCAAGGCGACGCGGACAGCGAATCTCATTCACCGAACGGGGCGAGCCCGTTGGGGTCTGGTTCTCGTTCACGTGCGCTTCTAACTCACGAATCTTTTTGTCTCCAACGAGACAAGCTCGTTGGGGGACAGGAGTGCATCGAAGAACTTCATGCGGAACAAATACGAGATCGTCTCATTCCGCATCGACAGCACCAAACTGAACACCCCAGTCCTGACCCCTGGTATGTCCTCGAAACTGTTGAAAACAAACACAAGGACCATCCGAGCGCTTCTATTGGAGGAATTTTCCCAACCTTCAGTCAGGAGACTTTCGAATGGTTACAGGAAGCAAGAAACGGAAATCCACGGGCTCGAAAAAACGATCCATTGGCAAGCCCATAGGCCAGATCCAAGAACGCGTTCAAGCCGTCGGGCCGGAACACTTCGGCATCGTGACCGTCGACTGCGCCAAACGACGATCCAAATGGATGCTGTGCGACTTCTATGGCAAGGTCATCATCGAGCCCACGAGTGTCGAGCATACCGCGGGCGGATTGCGTGCGATGACGCAGCTCGTCGCCGAGGCGTGCCAGGAGGAAGGATTGACCGACACCATCGTGGCCGTCGAGATGACCGGCATCTATCACAAGCCTGTCTATCGCGCCTTCCGTAAAGCAAAGTTCGACACCCGCCGACCCACCTGCGGTGTGTGCCCGGCATCCTTTCGCCTCGAGTCATTACCGCCGGCCCCTGCATCCGGATGTAAAGACCGATGATAACGATCTCGAAGCGATCTTCCATGCAGCGGCGGGCACCGACCGTGGGTTGGTCGGGATTGCTAACCGAGCGATGCGGATGGTTTATCAACTCGTTGGTGGCCGTCAACTGTGGCGTGGCAAGGGCGTCGATCGCCGACCAACCTGCGGTCGGTGCCCGCTTGCTGGCCAAGCTGCAAGAGTTTCATCGCGTTCACAAGACTCCGATCGATCAATCGATCCGAGACCTGAACGAAGCATTCGCGTGGCTGCCGCAATCCGCTTAGGCCGCGGAAGCGAAGCCGCTGGCGGAACTGGCTCGCAAGAAACGTCGCGGCGTCCAACGCATCGGCGATTTAATG
>JAQBZB010000410.1 GCA_027622275.1 Planctomycetota bacterium
AGTCTACACCCTCCTCAGCCCAAAACACGGCTCACCTTAAATTCCGCTCAGGTCAGGAGTTCTGAGTCTGGCAATTCAAGGTCACTGACGCGGCTGGCAAGGTCTACCTCGACATGGAAATTACGGCCACTCGACAAGCGGCTGCTCGTGACAACGGCACAAAGCTGGACGACAAGAATCCAAAGCCAACCGATCAAAGCAAGCTGCATGGCACATGGGGGCGCAGTGACCTATGTGCAGAACGGCCAAGGGGCTGGTGAAGCACCGATCGCACCGGAGGACTCGGCCATTCGGTTTGTCTTCCAAGGAAGCGAATTCCTTCTGCTGGCCAGTGGAAACGCGGGTGAATCACCCAAAGGCACTTTCAAATTGGGTTCCAGCGGGCAGGCCAAGACGATCGATCTGATCTTCGAGCCCGAGTCGAACGGGGCCAGGGGACAAACGATGTCCGGCGTCTACGAGATCGACGGCGACACGTTGAAGATTACCTACGCACCGGATGGTGCGAAACGGCCCAGCGACTTCAAGTCCGCTGCCGGCTCGAAGCACATCGCAATTCTTTTCAAACGAATCAAGGAATAGCGCCGATGGTCGAGAAGTCAAAAGCAAATCGCTTCGGTCTGTCTCCGGCGTGGTACGGCACGGCATCGCTGGTCGCCGCGTGCTTGGCTTGGGTGAGTGTTTGGCTGGCCTTCAACCAGGGTCCGGACGGCATCGGGAATAACAGGATTTTCACGACGGTGACGATCGTCCTTCTTCCGTTGTTTTGTTTTGTCTGTGGTCTACTGGGCGTCGGCGCGGGAATCCAGTGCAGAAATTGGCTTGGAATCATCACCGGTGCAATTGGCCTGGCGATGATTAGCTTCGAAGCATGGTTCCTTTTGATGAATGGGTAAACCGTTCCCCTCTGTAAATGGAGAGTTCGTGTCACCAAGTGTGGAAATCCAATCGCTACACGGCAATCTAACGAGGAAAGTCCTATGAATTCGCCGACAGCTCAACCGCGATCACTCGCGACCAAGGCTTCATGGACTTCGCTTGGCCTGGCCGTTGGATGTGTCTGCGCCTTTATCGTGTTTGAGGTGATCGACGAGACGATAGGTTTCGCCCACAACCCGCGGCGTGGAGTGCTGACTGGTTTTCTGCCGCGCGGCGCTCTCTGGGTGATGTGGGCTGGCACGGGTCTGGCCGTCATCGTCGGACTCGGAAGCTTCGTGCTCATTCGCCGACCTGACATCGATTCAAAGGCCATCATCGGGATCGTCGTGAGGAGCCTGATTGGTATCGGTGTGGGTCTCTGTGAGTGTGTTGTTCTTTGGTTGTACGTTGGTCATCGCGTGGTTGGGTTTTAAGGACGCAGCGATGAACCTGGGTATCATTCCAATAATGCTCGGTGCATTCGTTGTTCACCGGATTGTTCTTTGCCTGGGCCGGATTGCTCCTGCTTGCCAGCGGAAACGCTGGGGAGTCACCCAAAGGCATCTGCAAACGGGGTTCCAGCAGGAAGGCAAAGACCGTCGAACTCATCTCCCGTCAGCGTCCGGCTTCGAGATAGGACACAGACCGGCGCGCCCCAATTCACTTCATTCGGGCTCTACTACAAAGAGGCGCAATCGCCGATCCTTCCCCGAAGCGAGGTACCTATGAAACGCCAACTTGTTGTCATTGCCGGGCCGGAGTCAGGACGGATGTTCTCACTGGACGATGGCCAGTCGCTGGTGATCGGCCGGGGGCAAGCCAGTAACACGCAGATCAATGACCCGCGGATGTCGCGCGTCCATTGCCAAGTACAGGTGGACGGGGGCAAGACGTGGCTGCTGGATAACGGCAGTTCGTCCGGGACGCTCATCGGCGGTGAAAAGATTACCCGGCACGAACTGAAGCCTGGCGAAGTGTTTCAAGTCGGCGATACGCAGATCCGCTTTCAACTTGAAACGCATCAAGAGGCGAGCACGCTGGCGGGCGACACGGCGTTCGGCCGTCCCAAACCACAACCGGCCATCGCACCGCTGAAAGACCTCGTCGGCACGTCGCTCGCTCATTATCGGCTGGACGCAATTATTGCGGCGGGCGAGTCGGGAATGATCTTCAAGGCTTTTGATACGGACAAGAACCGCGTCGCCGCAGTGAAGGTATTGACACCCGATCCGTCGCACGAAGAGGAACAGAAAGAACGGTTCGTGCGGGCCATGCGGACCATGATCGACGTCCGCAGTCCGCACATTGTGCAGCTCTACAACGCCGGTAAGAGCGGCCCGTACTGCTGGGCCGCGATGGAGTTCGTAGAGGGAGAAGATCTGACCAAGGTCATCCAGCGGATCGGCATCGAAGGGATGCTCGATTGGCGAGAAGCCTATCGCGTGGCCGTGCATGTCGGCCGGGCGTTGCACGAAGCTCATCAGCGAAAGATCATCCACCGCAATGTCACCCCCGCCAACATCCTGCGGCGACACAAGGACAAGGTTTGCCTGTTGGGAGACCTCATGTTGGCCAAAGCGTTGGAAGGGTCACTCGCCCGTCAGGTAACTCAACCGGGCCAATTAATTGGCGACGTGCCGTACATGTCGCCCGAGCGGACACGCGATCAAATGGGGGTCGATCACCGCAGTGACATCTACGGTCTGGGCGCGACGCTATACGCTTTGTTGACCGGCAGGCCGCCATTCGAAAGCCATTCACTACCCGAGTTGATCCGTCAGGTTCGGCAGGAAGAACCGCGCAAGCCACGTGAATTCCAGCTTTCCATCAACGACAAATTCGAGGACCTGGTCCTGCAGATGATCGCCAAACGCCCCGAGGATCGATTCCAGACACCGGCGGCGTTACTACGTGATTTGGAACGCATCGGACGCTATAACAATCTAGAAGCGGACTGGTCGGATTGGTGCGGATGAGGAGTTGCCATGACAAATGACGTCGATGAATTGACCGAATGCGTGCAGCGCCATCTTTCGATTCACTTCGAATCCGGCAAGGCAGTTGGGTTGGGAGTTGGTGCGGTCGCTGCTGGTGCGCAGGCGATGGCGTTCGGCGGAAAGCGGTCCGCAGAGCAGGCGGCGCCTGACCAGAATACAGTGTTTGAAATCGGTTCGATCACCAAAGTGTTCACCACGACGCTGCTCGCTGATATGCACCTGGCCGGTGAAGTGAAACTTGACGATCCCGTGAATCAATTCCTTCCCGCTCAAGGCCAACTCGTATGCCGCGGCGGCCACGATGTGACGCTGCGACACTTGGCCACGCACACATCCGGCCTGCCCCGGATGCCCGCGAACCTGACCAGGAAACAGTTGCTCAGTGACAACCCTTACGCTGATTATTCGGCGGACGACCTCTATGCTTGTCTGGCCAAATGTCGATTGAAAAGTCGCCCTGGAGCAAACAGTTCCTATTCGAATCTAGGGAGCGGTCTCCTGGGACTCGTCTTGTCGCTGGTCGGCGGCGGCGATTACGAAAGCTTGGTACTCGACCGCATACTGCGTCCCCTGGGAATGATGGATACGGCGATCCGCCTTACTGATCAACAACAACAACGTTTGGCGCCAGGCCACGCCAAGGGAGAGCGAGTACACAACTGGGACTTTCAAGCGCTGGCCGCCGCGGGAGCGTTCCGTTCGACGCTTGCGGACATGCAGAAGTTCCTGCGAGCGAACATCGATCCCGCGTCAACGCCGTTGAGCCCGACGATCGAACTAACGCACGAGCTGCAGACCAAACATATGTGGAAGTGGTACGGCGACATTGGCTGCATTGGACCAATCCTGCTAGTGAGTCTGGGTGGCGTGTTGGCTTGGCGCTCGTTTGGTCTGCCACTTTGGCTCCGCATCGCGATTCCGATTGCCGCGCCGGCGGCGATGCTGATGTTCTTGTTGCGCGGAATCATCCCGTCGCTCGACGACATGGCCCTGGGCTGGCACTTTGACCGACTCGATCACGACGACGGGGACGCCCACCAGTGGGCGCTGTGGCACAACGGCGGAACTGGCGGCTATGCGAGTTATATCGCATTCTCCCGGGAGCACCGCACTGGCGTCATCCTACTGGCTAACTCCGATTACGCGCCCGATCCGACCGGCCGCAAGCTGCTGCTGGATTTGCTTGAGTCAGTCGCTAGCACAAACGGAGTATCAGCTGCGAGAGTTTGACACAGCTTTTCAATAACTTTGAAGAGAACACAACACATTGCGTGTAAAGACTGCTTTACGGTCCGGATTTCCCGTGCTGGTTTGCATTTTCGTAGGTTCCGTCTATCGCACCGCATGCCTCGAACTGCGACAATCTTTTGGCGACTCGTTTCGTACGCGCCAATTCAGGTGCTATCCGCCAGGAAGTACTCATGGCATCCGAAGCACAAACCGACGACCAGTGGCCCGACCACTTCCGCAGCTACTTGCGGCTGTTGGCGCGCATGCAACTTGACGAACGTCTGCGCAGCAAGCTCGACCCGTCGGACATTGTGCAGCAAACGCTGCTGCAAGCTCACCGCGCGATTGGCGACTTCCGCGGCAAATCCGACGCTGAGATGGCGGCCTGGCTGCGGCAGATCCTGGCTCGAAATCTGGCGCATGCGGTTCGAGACTTCGGTCGCGACAAGCGGAATGTCAATCGGGAACGATCGGTGCAGGCCGCGGTCGATGCCTCATCGGCACGACTGGAAGCATGGTTGGTGGCGGAACAATCGTCGCCCAGCCAAAAGGCGCAACGCAACGAGCAAGTGTTGCAGCTTTGCAACGCCCTGGAACAGATTCCAGAGTCGCAGCGCGAAGCGGTCCAACTGCATTACTGGCAAGGCTGCACGCTGGCCGAGATTGCCGAGCGACTGGATCGCACTCCGGCGGCCGCTGCCGGATTGCTCAAGCGTGGGATGCGGAAGTTGCGGGAATTGATGCAGGAAGGAGATTAACGCCTTTTCACCAACCGCGCGCCCTAATGTGGCAGTATCGGGCTCCTTGATGGTTAACGTAATGAATTCAACCGCAGGAACCGCCGCATGTCATCGTCGGAATCGGAAATATCGCGCGACGATCCGCGATTGAATGAAATCCTGGCCCGGTATCTCCAGGCGGTCGAGTCGTCTTGCTGAGGTGGTCGAATGGGATACGCATACCAAATAGCGTTTGGCGCTCGGGGCGTGGCCGTCATTCTCGCGCTCTACGCCTGCGCAACTTTAGCGGGACTGTGGAGATTGCTTGATGAGAAGCTCTTCACCGCCGTGATCGAGATGGCGGGCGTCGATCTGTTCACGCTGGTCGCTGGTGTTTTTTTCACGCTCAGCATTCTGGTCTCTGTTTACCTGCTGTGGCGAGGTCGCATCGGTGGCGTGATCGCCCTGCTCATAGCTGTGATCATTCTCTTCACGGCACGGGCGATCGAGCATTTTTATCTCGGTTCCGACTGGAAACTATTGTTTTACCATCTACCTCTCGCCCTCTTCTTTGCAATTCTATTGTTAGTATCGTGGCGTTCGATAAATACGACAGGACACTCGGACGAGTGGCGATCGGCAGTCACTTCTGAGAATTCGGAGATTGAAGAAGAGGCTTGAGCATCGAATGGCACTTGAACTTTTCTTAAGTGGTTGCCGCTCAAACTGCTATGGACATAAACGGCCTCGCTTGCCTTTGTGGTGTTCTTCAACTCACCCCAGGCAAGGAGGCCAAAATGGATACCGCGTTTCGTCGCGCAGTTGCGGAGGCTCGTCAGGATGGTGGTTTGTATTTTGCCAGCTTGCTATCGGAAGAGCGTATCATAGGGAGCAAACCGGTGATTACTTTGCCTTGGGCCGTCGCGTACCATACAACTTCATTCAGCCCCGTCTAGCATCTCTTTCGTCAAAACTGGTAATGACCGAGCACGGACCCTTCATTGCGACATGGCCGGAGGCGACCGCTTGGGCGACGCGTCGCGAGTTCCTCGCCAATTGTTTTGCACTATCGCTGTTGGTAGCCCCGGCACGCGGCCAGGACAGCGCTGGTCGTGCATCGGAAGGCGACGCCGTTCTGCTTGCTTTGATCGGTACTTTGTTGCCGTTCGAAGATCCGCGTTTTCCACAGGTTTCGCCCCAACGACTGCTCGAACGCCTGCGAACACTGTTGCCTCAGGAAAACGACGAACAGCGAGTTGCGTTTCAGCAAGCGCTGCTGCTGTTCGATCGTCCGGACGCTTTCCCAGATCCCGCTTTCATGCCACGCGAAGCCGGGATTGCGGACGACTACTGGCCGCAGATCGTCGCGGATGAACAGAGTTCGCTGCTCCGATTTCGCGAGTCGCTGCGTGAACCGGCCGATCGCTTTCGAGATTTCCAACTTGTTGACCAGCGCGCGTACTTGACGCTTTGGGCGCGGAGCGGCCTTGGCCCGAGGAGGAGGTTTTACCGATCAACGAAATCGCTGGTGATGGTAACGGCCTACTCCATGGACGAGTTTTGGCAAGCCATCGGCTACGGTGGGCCGCTACTAGAAGGCGGGCGATGAACCAACTGAAATGTGACATCTTGATCATCGGATCGGGGGCCGCGGGCGGT
>JAQBZB010000056.1 GCA_027622275.1 Planctomycetota bacterium
GTCATGGGTCAATTTCAAAAGGGTGAACTGGGCAATTGCCCGTCTTTCCCAGAGTTAGCGTCAGCCCTGGGCGACTACTGCCGCGGCCGCGCCAAGCTCTCGGAAGCCGCGCTGCACGAACTGAGCAACGACGTCGCCGCCGAGATGCAACAAGCGGCCGACCCCACGTGGCTGTGGAAAGGGAAGTACCACGCCAAGCTGATCGACGGCTCCACCTTCACCATGCCCGACACGCCGGAGAACCAAGCGGAGTATCCACACCCCAAAACGCAGAAGCAGGGCCTCGGCCTGCCGATCGCGCGGTTCGTGGCAATCCTCTCGTTGGCCACGGCCTGCGCAATGGACCTGGCGGTCGGTCCCTACAAGGGCAAGGAGACCGGCGAAACGGCCCTGCTGCGATCGATGCTCGGCAGCTTGCTGCCGGACGACGTCGCCGTGATGGACCGCTGCTACTGTTCGTACTGGATGATGGCCTCGCTCCTCGATCAAGGAACGCAGGCCTGTGCACGCAAACATCAGCGTCGCAAGTCGGACTTCGGGCACCGACCGTAGGTTGGTCGGCGGCCAGCGGCTGGGCAAGTACGATCACCTGATCACCTGGACGCGACCGCCGCGACCGGATTGGATGGACGAAGCCACTTACGCACAGGTCCCGGAAACGCTCGTGCTGCGCGAGATGCGCTTCAACGTCGTGGAGCCCGGCCGTCGCACCAAAACGATCGACCTCATCACAACGCTCACCGATGCCGAGGAATTCACCCAGCAGGACATCGCGGAACTTTATGGTTTCCGCTGGAACTCGGAGTTGGACATCCGCAGCATCAAGTCGAACCTGAACCTGGGGCACGTGCGTTGCAAGTCGCCCGAGATGGTGCGCCGCGAACTGTGGACGACGATCCTGGGCTACAACCTGATCCGCACGACGGCCGCCGGCGCCGCGGCGGTACATGGAAAACAGCCGCGTCAGATCAGCTTCACCAGCACCTGCCAATACGTGCTCGCTTCGTGGATGCAGTTGAGTGGTGGTTCGATTCCCGCCGCGGAACTCGACGAGTATCTTTACCGCATGCTGCGGCAGATCGCGAACTGCGTAGTCGCCAACCGTCCCGGGCGTCTGGAACCGCGCGTGTTGAAGCGGCGTCGGCACGGCTATCCGCTCATGCAAAAGCCGCGCGAGGAACTCCGCGCAGAACTCCGCGAGCAAGGCACCTGAGGCGACCCTGCAGTGCAGACACTTCGCTACGGCGCGTGGCGCCAAGGAGAAACTTTAACGACGGCTTGAACGGGAAGAACTTTTTTTTCCGCTCCTCCCAGCGGCGTGGTCCGCGCTGCGCGCCGATCGCCCGCTCGTCGCCCGCCCTCGCCCAAACCAATTCCGCCCCACAGAACGCAGTTCCATTTGCCACCCCATGCACCCGCTCGCTCCGTCCCCTTTCACAACACCTGACCAACTAATCGTTTACAACCGACAGTGCCATTCGTGTCAGGCACCTTTTCCACTCCAGTCCGTCCTTAAACGCCTTTCCGCGTGACTGGCGGACTGGAAGTCCATCCTACGCGGCTGCGGCACCGCCGCCTTACATGGTCTTCCAACTTTTCTGGGGCTTTACAGCCCCGGCAAGGGATATCCCGGCCGGGCACACAACGAAGTTGGGTCGGGGCCGAGGAACAAAACGGAAACGCTCCCTTCCGCTGGAGGCGTCGCCAGTCTTTCCATAACCATCCGCGTCAGGATGGCCAGAATCCTGTCCCGCTGAACGGGAGTCAGTTCTTCCCAATTCGGCCTGCTTAGCACCTCGTCGTTTTGATTCGCGATTGATGGGGGGCGTGTTACTCTTTCGGTTGTCGTACATGATGTTTCTCCAAGGTGTTCAAGTCTTTGCCGACACCAGATCGCCAGCTGACGTAATGCCTGACACGACGCGATCGGTCGTGTCTCTTCAGAGCAATTCACGGAGAACTCGGGGGTGTTCTTTTCAGACGCCGGAACAGGTTCGGCAGGAGCCTCACCCTCCCGATAGCTGTTCATCCGCGGCTCGCCTTAACGCGTCGCGAGCATTCTTCGCGGGTGCCAAATCGGTCGTAGCGAGCTGGCGAGGAAGAGGGCGGCGATCAACCAGCCGACAAAGCTTGGCGCGAGCCAGAGCCACCATGCCAGGCCAATAACGACGCCGGGCAGGTGCGGCCAGCGACTGAAGGCATCTCGCACTCCTTCGCGCCGCGACAGTTTCCACACGAGCCACGCGGCGAAGCCGATCGCGAGTGACATCGCAACTCGCTTGGAAATACTCGACAAGTCGCGAGGGCGGCGGATGATGGTCAGCGTCGGTGTTTCACCGTCGAAGGAACAATAGGTCCAATCGTCCTGTTCGCTCGTGCGTTGCACCCGGTTCATTCCGTCACGCAACGAGACAACCGTTGCGAGGCTGGCCGAATTCGCATCGCCCGGCTGTGCGGTTTCGTCATTCAGTCGTTGCTGCCATCGCTCTCGCCACCGCTGGAGGTCGTGGGAGCGATGCTGCGGCACAGGGCCAATGTTGTAGTTGAGGGTTTCCTGAAGGATGCCAACTCGCAGATGTCGAGCTGCCGCCGCGCCGATCATCGTGTGGGTCAACTGCGGGACGGAGGCCGCTTGCCGCGATGGATCACGAACCGACCATAAAGTGGTGCGGGGTTGCAGACCTCGCAGGCTCGGCGCGGCAAGTGTCAGACTCCTGTCCTCCGTCGCCAGATGCGTGGCGTGCCCGGCGAACAGAATCGCGATTTGTTGCGGCAACCGCTCGGCTCCGAGTTCGAGCGTTGCGGTTCGAGCATCGACAAATTGTAACAGCGCTGGAACGTCGTCGACGGTGGCGTGCAACAACTCGACCCCCTCGGGAACGACGAGATCACAATTCGCCAACGCGCCCGGCTCCAGATCGAAGCTGGCGACTCCCACGTAGCTTTCGTCCAGCTGCCAAGCGACTTCTATATCGGCCAGCAGCAGACGCGGGCTGCCTGCCGATTGATTCACTTCGCGCACGACGGCTCGCATTCGCTGGCCGCGAACCCGGTAGGTCGTCTGTGATTCGTCACTCTCGGGCTGCTCCAAGCCACGAATGTCCCACTCGATCTCCTGTTCGGCGGAACGCTTTGGCAACACCAGCAACCGGTCCACTTGTGCGGTGTCCAAGAGTTCGATCGCCGGAGCACTGATACTCCCGTCCGGCGATGTTTGGAGCCGCGCATGGAGCGACACTTGCAACTCTTTGTCGATGGCCGCCGGAGGCGTGATGATCACGTTCGGCTCGGATTGCCCTGGTACGGCTTGTACCTCGAAGGGAAGTGGTGGATCGAGACGCAATGATTCGATCAGTTCGCGAGGTACACGAACGCGAACGGAGTCGACGACGCCCTGTGACACTTGGAGCGACAAGTCCGCGGTGACGGCCCATTGTGCGTCTTCGCTGTGAAGTGCCGTAACGAGCCTCCCTGAGAACCTCGCTGGATTCGGAGCAATGACGAACGTGATGTCGGCTGCCACCGGATCGGCCATGTCATAGACACCGACGAGACGATCGCCCTCGTCCCTGCGTTGTTCCGATTGCGCAAGATCCGCCGGACGGTGAGCGCTGTTCGCGGGCGCTTCGACCAATACTCCCGCGCGGCGCAAGACCGTCAAGCGGCTCCCGCTCGTGTCGGAATCGGCGAGCCGTATTCCGGTGTATGCAAACGAGCCCCGCAGCGGTATCGAAAGCGTGCCCGCCCAGGCCACACGGACATCCCCCTGGACCGGTCCCGTCAAAAAAATGGTCGTCGTGCCTTCGGGGCTCTTCGAATACCGACGCACCAAATCAACGTCGTCTTGCAACACGCTGACGCTTTCGACGATCATTCCGACCGGAGTCGCGAATACAAGTTGCAAGACAGTAGCATCCGCGATCCGCACTTCTGAGTCGTAGGTGATGGCGGCTTGTCGTCTCCCAATTCGAACCTCCGTTGCGTCAACACTGCTGAGCCGAGCCGCGAGCGGCATCACGGCAAGCGACCAATCTGACTCGTTGGTGGGGAGTTGCACGGCTTCCCTCGGCAACTGCATGGTTCCCCACGTCTCGGCAAAGTCCTGCGGCCGGACGGTTGGCCAGTCCCCTTCGTGCGTCACGGCAGCCGCGATTCCTGGCGACGTCGAAATCGCAAGAAGTGGCTTGTCGATGACTCCGGACGCGACTCGAATCAGCGGACGTTTCACAATCCCGCTCTCCGCGATGTCGGTCATGATGAACGATGGCTTGATCGTCACGAGTTCGTTTTCTTCGTAGGCCCGATCGAACCGGTATCGAATCTTTCGAAGGGCGTGATCGGGCG
Organism: Planctomycetota bacterium; assembly: GCA_027622275.1. GTDB lineage: Bacteria > Planctomycetota > Planctomycetia > Pirellulales > Pirellulaceae. The sequence goes on from JAQBZB010000056.1 coordinate 4,345, forward strand.
TGAGCGTTTCCGTGACTTGAGCTTCGTTGTCGGTCGCCAGGAGTTGCAGGCGCGGGTCGACTAACAGCTCGACTTCGGTCATCGTGCCGCTCAAAATCGAAAAGGCAAGCTGCGTATCGAGCGTGATCACCTGGGATTCAGCATGCACCCAAATGAGTTGCGACGCCGTGTACTCCAGCGGCCTCGTACTCGGTGCGCCGGACACGGACCAGGACACCGCCAAGCGGTTCGTCATCCCGAGTTTCGCCTCGACGGAGTCATCCGTGCGAGTGATTGCTCCGAGACCTGAAGTCGGCTCGATCATCCCGGCATGACGGCCGGTGATCGACAACCGCGAATTGGGAATCGTGGGAATCCGCAGGTTGAAGCCGGTACGATCGGCGTTGGGATTGAGTACGGGGCGAACGGTCAACCGCAAGCGGTGACGGCCGAGCGTGTCGACATCAAGCTCCAATGTCTCTCCATCCTCGGACCAACGGGGATAAACGCGTTGCTCGTCAAGCACGGCCTCCGAAAGTTGCAACTCGTCACGAACAAACGGCAGCTGAATCGTCGTGAGCCCGGCACTGAGGCTGACCAACTCGAAATCCGCCAGCAACTCAGGCAGCATCGTCGCCATTGGCGCGTCGGCAGTGGCGAACGAGTACTTCGCTGCCGTCAAGATCGCGCCGAATTGTTGAGTTCCAAGCGACATCTTGAGCGTTTCGAGCGACTCGAAGAATTTCCGCGAGACGTAGATGTGCGGCCCGACCGGTTGTCCATCTTCGTCAACGGGATCGTAGACGCGAAACACGTTCGCCGCTGGAGGTTTGCCCGGTGCGGCGCGCTCTTGTGCCGACGCGAGTCGGTTCGACGCAATCGCAAACAGGACGACGGCCAGCAGCAATCCGGCGGTGACGGATTCCGTTCTGCGTGCGAGACGAAACGACAAGGATTCGTCAGGACGACGCGACGGTGGGCGTGCGAAGACTTGACGCCTCAAGCTGAGCAGAGCGCCGCCCGCCAACAACCCCAGCAGCATCGAACGGGTGACGAACACGAGACTGATTGGAACCAGCAAGGCGGCGATGATCGCGACGACGACGGTGGCAAGCAAGGACACCGGACTCCGTCGTCCCAACCAGATGCCGCAGGCGACGGCTACGAACAGCGATGCCCAACCGATCGTATCCGCCATCTCGTTCCGGTAAAGCACGATCATCACTTGGTCGCTTGAAGCAGGCAGTCGCAAGTAGGTCCAGCCCACCAACGGCGTGAACGACTGATTCGAATGAACATCGCCCCACGGGCTCGGTGGCATGGACGAATCTTCTATCCACTTGCCGGCCAGCACGAAACGCGAGCTTTCATCGACTCGAATTGATTTGGTGATGAAAGTTCGCTCGGTGAGAGACGAACACGACCCATAGTCGCCGGCAGCTTGCGCGGCGAGTGTCGTCAGGACGACGGAGTTGTTGTCCCCGACGAACACTAGTTCGCTCAACCGCAACGCACTGCTTGCTGACTTCGCTTGCGTCGGCACCAAGGATGTCGGTGAAATGCCAACATCCGAGAGCGCTTCGCGATCCAGGTAAAGCGGGAATTCGTCCGCGGCACTGGGTGTCGCGGCGAGGGCTTGCGCCATCGCAGTACGCCACGTAACGGTCGGTGGGCCATTCCCGCTGCCCATTTGCAGCTGTGCATCGATCGCACCGAGCAAGTCTTCCACGCGGCTCAACAGTTGGCGGCGGCGAGACGGTTGCGCTACTTGGTCCTGCCAATCCCACAGTGATGACAGATTCCAAGGTTTCCCGGTGCGGCGGAGGATGGAGAATCCCAGCAGCCGGCGCTCCCAATCAGTACCGTTTGACGGTTGCCATTGGCGTCGGGCGGGCTGCCAAGATTCGTCGCCTGCCACCGCTTGATAGCCTGGCGGAAGCCACACACGCCACGAGCGATTCAGGCAGCGGAGGTCGAATGTCGGCATCGCTATCTCGCCGCGGAAGTAATTGCCGAGCGGCGTACCCGCCTGTTGATAACGCAACCGAACGGCCGGAAACCGTTTCGTCGGCGGCAGAGGGATACGCAGCTTCGCTTGGTTTCGTGAGGTGTCGATTCTCTCGCCATCCACATCGACTCGTTCCCAGGTGGCGTTCTCGGGAAGGTCCACCGTCAAGTGCGAAACGCCCACGTTCTCGATCCGCAGCAAGACCGCGTGTGCCACCTCGCCGCCAACGTCCACTTGCGACGTGCCTTCGGCCGACCAGATCCAGGCATCGGGTGTGTCAAGCGGATTGCTGCGCCGAGTTAACTGCAATGCCACATCTTGAGCCGGAGCATAACGGTAGGTCGACCGGAGAATCGGCATTCGAGCGGCGTCAACCGCTGGCGTTGGGATCGCCCGCAATCCTTCGTGCTGCAAGCTGAAGCTGGTTCCATCCGGCGTGCCCATGCTGATCGTCCCCACTTGGGATTCCGCATCCGGTAGCGACGCCAGCACGATTGTCTCCGGTTCCCTGGGCGAGTTCGCGGTCGTGGGAATCGAGTTTCGTGTCAGGGTTGCCCGGACCTCAAAGGGAACGGGACGCAATCGCCCCAAGCGTACTTCCCATTCGTTGCCACCGGGCTCCAGACGTGTTGCGGTCAGCCCCCCTGCCCCCTCGCCGACGGCAGACCATTGAATGTTGTCGCTGGTTCTCGGTGAGAAGCGAACCCGCAGAGTTCCGACACGGCTCGACATGGGTTGGCAACGAAACACGAACGATTGCCGGATCTTCGTAGCCTCGACAAGTGCCTCGGCGGTAATCTCGCTGCTGTATCGAGGCGGCTGGCTGCGCAATACCACTCGAACACCATCCGCGTCGGGTCCATCGCGAAACACCAATTGACTGCCATCGACCAACTCGTTCTCGATGGCTGACAGTTCCGTGACGCGGCGCAAACTGGCGTCACCAGTGACGTCCAGCTGTAGGGGAAGCTCCGCTCGAACCGCTGTCAATCGCGATTTACTTAGATCGCCGCCCAAAGTGATCGGGCGCATTTCGTCTCCCACGATCGCACCCGCATTCAAGATTCGGCGGTGGGCTTTGACAATCAGCTTCAGTGAACTATTTGGCCTGATTGGTTCGCGCAGAATGATTTCTCGCTTCAAGCCTCGCGTGCCGCGAAGAACTTCAACACGATCGATTTGCGGAGGATCTGTCTCAATCGAATCCACGATCCAGCCAGCGTCGCGCTGCAACGGGATCGAAAACACGGCACCGCCGCTCGCGGAAAGACGCGCGATGAATTGAGAAGCGATGATCGACTCGTTCAGTGTGATGGTCGTTCCCGTCTGCGCGCGCAGCTGTGGTTGTTGACGAGTCAGCAGAACCTCACACACGGCGTCGTGACGGAGCAGATCAAACTGACGCGATTCGCCAGTTGCGGGCGAAGGAAGTGGTTCGGCACCACGGAGCAAACTGCCTTGCCAACTCAAATGGCCGATTCGTAGCGGCTCGACAACGTCCAGCGAAGCGTTGCCCTGCCGCCATTGAACGTCGACCAGGCGCATGCTGGGAAGCTGCCACGGCTTGTCGATGACGACGGGCGCATAGCCCGTGATCGCCAATTCGTGCGGGCCGCCAACGAGCGACGTTGGCAGGTCAAGAATGAATTCCTCGAGTTGATCTGACTCGACGGCAGGGGGCGCGAACCCGATGGCCTGGCCGTTCAATTGAACAGCGGCAAGCCGCAAGCGAGGATCAACGTGTAGTGTCAAGTGCCGCAGCGGTTGATGCTGGACGTCGACACGAAACGCGGCCCGCAGCTCCAATCCCGTCGTGCCGATCCGGTAGTCGTAGGTCGGCCGCGCCATCACCAGCCGATCGCGATCCGCGTCTTCGAACGTCGGCACGATGCGGAGTTCTGTTTCGTGCGTCGCACCAAGCTCGATGCGCCATTGCGTTGTCTCGACGCCTTCATGATTCGTCGCCAGGGGATCGTCGGTGCGGCCGATGATCGCGTCAGCACACTCCGGCGAGACGCCTTGCGGCAGGTCGAGCAGCAACTCGCTCGCAGTGGCTTTCGGGAGCGACAATCGAAACCGGTGCTCCTGCCCTGAGCCGCTGGTCCCACGCAGCGACCACAGAAACGTCAGCGTATCGGATCGTGAGACGAAAACACCCGCGCCGTCGGCCAGTAACAAACCAACTTCGGCCTCACTGGCGGGATGACTCTTCCAACGGAAGGAATCCACCGCGAGACCGAGCGGAGATAACGGCAAAAAGGCCGGCTCCGAGTGAGGGTGCTTGATGTCGAGTTCGGCGGAGCCGCTAACGAGTTGTCGGTTCTCGAACTTGGCGGTGTAGCGAGCCTGGACAATGTTCGGTTTGGCCGAACCGTACAAGGCCCGAGACTTGGCATTTAGCTCGGCAACCGTTTTCTGAAACTTGTCGCGATCGTAGGGCAGAAACTCGCCGCCAACTTCGTCGATTCGGCCTTTCGGAATCGCGGGGATCGTAATCCGATGATACTGTAGAACGGACGGTGCATTCTCCTGTGCATACGCTCGCATGATGTTCACGCGGCACAGGTTCACGAGACACAGGTTCACGAGACACAGGCCGGTCACGAGTCCCACGACATTCCGCCCGATGAAGCCGCGTGTCATCATGGCTCACCTTCCACTCGCGCGACCTGCAGGTGGGCTGGTGCCGTGGCCGTGGTCGCGCGTGAGCTACCATCGTTCACACGCACGGACGCGCCGTTTGCTTGTGAATCAGGCGTCATGGAAACGCTGCCTCGCCTGATTGCCGGCATGGCCGGACTTCTGCCAACCAAGCGGTGCAAAACGCCAGCGACGACCGCCAGTCCGAGTCCGATCGCTCCTGTTTGCCCCAGCACGGCGCTGTGTTCGGGATAGGTCACGGCGACGCCGAACAACAGCACTCCAACAACGAAGAACACGGCCGGCTGCCGCAGCGCGGGAATGTAGATAAAGGGAAGCACGACCAGCAGTGCCAACCCCGACGAGACGAACATCAACATCCGCCGACTGACTTTCACAAAGCCGACCGAATCGACAGATCCCGTCGAACTGAACAGGTAGCGATTGGTGTCCGGCGAGACCGCTTCCAGTTTTGCCGCTCCGACAAGTTCCTCGAGCGATGGTTGCTCCAATCGACCGCGTCGCCCCCAATACCATTGGTCTCGCTGCCAAACGAGTTCGGAAGTCAGGGTCGCTGGTATCCACGCGAGGTGCTCGTTTCGCGGGAGCGCAATCTGCCAGTAAACGCGTTCCGCTCGATCAGCGTCGATGATGGATGGAACGGCGACCCCAAACCGCGAGCCACGAACAACCTCGCTGAAGTACAACATCTCGAATCCAACGACGCGTCCGACTTGCTCGTCGGCCAGCGTGACCGTAAGCGAGTTATCGCCGTGGTCCACGAATTCGAGCGGCTTGCCGTCAACCAACACCCGAAGCTCTTTGGTCTGCGCGAGCGAAGGCAACTGGACGTGAACGAGTGGTTGATCGCTCAGCAACTGGAAGCAGACGCGGTCATGGCGGTCGGTCGGTGTCAGCCAGGACTGAATCCAGACTCGTGGTATTGAAGTGCTGCCGTTCGTACGCCGTTCGACAACCGAAATTCGAACGAGAGCCGCTCCTGCGACTCCGGTCGAACGAACTCGCAACTCCCGCGATCCGATCGGAGGCAAGGCGGCGTCTGACTGCATGATCCATCGCTCGTCCGCAAGCGTGATGGCGGTATCTTCGTCGGACCGAATCGTCAACGTGTTCGTGACACTTTCGTTCGCCTCCTCTCCGGCCGGTTGGACGAGCGGAATTTGCAACCCGTTCGTACTGGTAATGCCTTTACTCGGAATCGCGAAGGCGATTTCCAGCTGAAAGTCACCGGTGACCGCCGTTGGCAGGCTGACGATGGTCTCTGTTATTGGGGATCTTACACTGTCTACCAGATCGGCAGTCGCCGTCTCGGGGGCGGGCTCCGCCGAGGTGACGTCTCGATAGGGAAGTTTTTGTTCACCGCTGGTGATTCGCAGCGTCCCTGAGGCTGCGACGCTGGGTGGAACTGCGATCGTCAATTCGGTCAGCGGGACGTAAGCGACGGTGGCGAGGAACGATTGTCGGACGCGCACCATGTCGCCGTCCAGGATTGCCTCAGAATTCACGGCCACGGTCGTTTCACGTGGGCGAATGCGGCGGCGAGCGACGAAACGAGCCGCCTCATCGCTTTCGGTTGACAGCTCTTCGCGGAACATCAGCGGCGAGGCGAATCGCTTGGGCAGTTCCATCGCGGGAGTACGCGTCTCTTGAGCCAACCACTTCATCGACCCAAATTCCGGCGTCAATTCGACATCGTCGCTGGCCAACACAATCAACGTCGCGTCTGGCAGCAGTGCCGAATCCGCCGGACGCGGCAGATCGAAACTCACTTCGACGGCATCGGGATCAATTGCGCGTTGGGCTCGGATGTGAAACTCAAAGTCCGTCGCGTCGGCGGCGAGCGGGAGCGTCAAGGTGTCTTGCTCGTCAACGGAAAATGGAACGGCGAGAGATTCTTGCGTGGTCACCGCATCGATTGTCCAACCTGGCATCTTGAAACTAAGCGAATCACGCTTTGCACCATTCGTCGAGCAGACAATTCGTGCATCAAGTTGAGCGTTGCCGGCTGCGACGTCAACCACGCAAGTCGTCTCGAGCGAGACACGCGCTTGCTTGGGCAGCAATTCGAGCCCGAGCGAGTAGGGCTGGCGGTCGTAGAGAAATCTCGCCACGACTGGCTGCTGCCGTAACGGGTCTTCCGGCACCGCAACGCGTTGAACGAACTGACCGGTCACCCAAATCGGCAACCAGTTGCCGTCCAGCGTCACGTCGACCGATCCCCACTCCCGAACGGAATCTTGAACGCTGAATCCTTCCAGTTGAACCGTGCGGCGTTGCTTCTCGGCCGTAGTCGCCGGCGGAAGCTCCGCTTCCAGATGCACCTCGATCAGACCGCGCGTCGGCTCGCCCAGCTGCTTGACCAACACGCGTTGCGGACCCTTGTCGTCGCCCGATGGAAGTCGTTCGATATGAAAGTCCGCGTCGCTACGCGACGTCACCTCCATGCCGTCGGGCAACTGGACGATAAAGGAATCAATCGGCGCGGATCGGCTGCGCACCTTCAATTGAGCTTCACTCCAGAGATGGTTGCCATGCACATGAACCGTCGTCGCGCAAGTCGCCTCGAGAGCGCGCGGCGACACTTGGGCAGGTTGTTGCCACGCCAAGTCGAGTTCGCCGCCTCCGCCGTCAACCGTGATGACGGTCGCGCTGCCTTGCGTTTCCGACGACACGTTATTTCGCCCGCTGGGACTAATTGCCTCAATCTTTGCTTCATCGACAGTCAGCCGCATCGTCGTCGCCATGTTCGGCAACATGAGACTCAGCGCGTCACGCGTTCCGTCTCGCAGCACGGGAACTTTGATTGGGACACGAATCGTGTGAGCACTATCGGGCGCGGCAAGCAGCAAGCAGACGTAAGATGCCTCGTCACGGGCAATGTACAGTTCGCCTTGTTCGTCGTGTTCGATGGCGGCAACGTCGACAAACAAATTGTCCAACCGCAACGGGATCGCGGTCCACGCTTGCTCCTCGCTACCCGGGCGGGATGTCAACCGAATCCGAAACGTCACCTTCAAGCGAGCGAAATGCTTCTCCGCATCGACACGCCCGTCGAGTTCGATCGATCCGTTAAAGACCGTTTTCGGCAGCGCCCCCTTTTGTGCCTTGATGCGACTTTGGAGTTCCAATAACTCTTGAAAGAGTTCCAAGGTAAACGCGGGTACGGGCCGCAGGATGCCATCTTCATCGACGAGACGCCACTTCAAATCCGATTCACGAATCACATCGCCTGATTCCGCGCGAGCCGGTGGTGGTGCGTCGCTGGCTGCTGGCTGCGCGCAAAGAGACCCGCACGTCCAAACGGCGCAGGTGAACACGAACGACAAAAGTGGGACGAGACGAGGTTGCACAGCTAGGCACTTCATGAATTGCGCCATCCGGGCGCGAAGGTAACATCCCAGGTCCAGAAAAGAGAAACCTACGTACTAGTGTACTCTCGCTAAAGGGCAGATTAAAGCAATGAATGCCGGGTTTTTCCAGTCAACTCAGGGCAATCCCGTCGCGGAGGGCGGGCTGACGCTGCCCCGGTTTAGTGTCGCAACGAGTTCCTCGTGCAGGGCCGAGGTCGCCGCGGCGGCAAATTGCGGGCGTGCGAGAACAAATGGTTCGCCTTCGATCCCACTCGTATGTCCACCACCCTCCTGCACCAGCAGCAAACCGGCGGCAACATCCCAGACTTTCACGCTCGTTGCCCAATACGCATCAATGCGTCCGGCGGCGAGATAGGCAAGATTCAATGCGGCTGAACCTAACCGCCGCAATGTTTGGCACTCGACGAGTACGTCAATAAAGCGGCTGATTTCTTCCGACTCGCGAGACACTCCGGCCGAGAAGCTTGCCGCGACGAGAGCCGTCCGAAGCGACTCACAGCTACTCACGGAAATCTTCACGCCGTTCAGAAACGCCCCTTCGCCGCGTACGGCAGAGAAGCATTCGTCGGCAATCGGATCGTAAACGACACCCGCTTGCGGCTGGCCGCGATGTTCGAGCGCAACCGACACAGAGAACGCCGGCAGGCGATGAACGTAATTGACCGTTCCATCGAGTGGATCGACGATCCAACGAAATTCAGACTCACGGCGTTCGTGCTCCACCGGATCGCCTTCTTCGCCAAGGAAGTCATGATCCGGGAAGGCGTCATGAATGATCTCGTAAATGACTTGCTGAGACGCAAGGTCTGCCTCGCTTACCAAGTCCTTGGGAGCTTTTTCGCGCGGGTTGATGCGGCCTTGCCAGTCCAGCAGCACCGCTCCCCCCTTGCGGGCAGCGTCTTCACAAACCCTGATATAATCATGCATTACGGGGTTCCAATCGCCTCTGGTTGCTTGAGGTGTGGTTAGTTAGTTCTGGGAGGTTTTGTCGCGCAGATTTTAGAAGCCCTGTTTTTCTACGGAAACTATGGACACGTCAACCAATCTTGTTATCATCGAGAGAAGTATTTCGCCCCCAACCAGAGGTCGTTGCGCTGCCAAGACTTGCCTTTTAGGTTTGTTTGATTTCTGCCTAGTTGGCGAATCGGCCTCTTCTCTGTTCCGGCCCCGCCGTCCCGTTTACGTGACGGCGGGGTTTTTTTGTCTCGATTGAGAATCAGGGAGCATCACGGCATGTGGCAGCTTGACGGAAGCAAGGCGCGTCTCCAATCGCCGCAGCTAGGTTTTCAACTGGATCTCGCTTCGCCATCGAGCGGCTTGACGGCGTTGAAGGTCGCACTCGATTCGAGCCGAGCGCTCAACTCAATCGACGCAGCGCTGATGCAACTAGCGCTGCCTGGCAAAGAGACACTGCTCGCTGATGCTTATGTTCGTGGAACCGATCTCGTCGCGACGTTTTCCGAGTCGGCGGATCACCCGTGCCGGACTCAGGTTTACTGGCGCTCCGCGAGCGAGGCCGATTACTTCGGCATCCAGTTAATTGTTTCCGTCCAAACATCGCAACTCGATGCGGCTCCCAGTTTGATGGTCGCGAGCCGGCTTCCGGGTTCAGCCCGCTTGATCGAAGAGGGCATCGTCATCGTGCCGCTGCTCGAGTCGGATGTTTGCTATGCCGAACTTACAGACGGGTCTAACATCGAGTCCACGATTGTTAGTGGCACACAGATCACGAACAAGTTGTTTCCCGGTTCGCTGGAGAAAGGTGTGATTCGCCGCGCAAGAATTCTTGGCTGTTTTCTAGCGGCTTCATCCGCCGAGCATACAGCACGAACAATTCACCGACGATTCGCTCGCGCCGCGCCGCCGCTCACGACGTGAACGGCACTTCGGACGACGGACCTCCGTGCCCGTCCGTGAATTCGACGGCTTCGGAGAGCCGTCGTACACAGCGAGCGATCATCTTCTCTATGCGAGCAACGGCTGGATGACTTTTCCGCCCTGGTCGGTCAGCCGCACTTCCAAGCCCTTGAACTTGTGCGTGAATCGCAAGTGATCGAAGCCGAACAGATGCAGGATCGTGGCGTGAAAGTCATTGACGTGGACCGGATCCTTGACCGGCGACCAACCAATCTCGTCGGTTTCCCCGTAGACCTGCCCGCCCTTGATTCCGCCACCGGCCATCACCACGCTAAAGGCGGACGGATGATGGTCGCGGCCGACGACATTTGATTGATTGCCGCCGCGGTTTTCCCACAACGGCGTGCGGCCGAACTCGCCCGCAAACACAACCAGCGTCGAATCGAGCAGCCCGCGCTGCTTGAGATCCTTGATCAACGCCGCGATCGGCTGATCGGCCATGCCGGCGTTATAACCCAGCTCCTCGTCGATGTTGCTGTGATGATCCCACGAAGCATGAACCAGCGTCACGAACCGGACGCCGCGTTCGATCATCCGTCTGGCCAGGACACAATTGGTCGCGAATTGCTTATAGACATTGGCACCGCCGCCGCGGAAATCGAACTTCTCGGGTTCTTTGCGAGTCACGCCGTACGCATCCAGCGTCTCTTGCGTCTCATCGGACAGATCGACCAGTTCGGGAGCGGCAGCTTGCATCCGAAACGCGAGTTCGTAAGACGAGATGCGGCTCGCGATTTCCGGATCTTGAACTTGTTCGAAGCGGCGGCGATTGAGCTTGCTGAGCGTCTCCAATCCCTGTTGCTGCACGTCACGGTCGATGCCAGGAGGATTGTTCAAATTCAAAACGGGTTCGCCTTCGCTGCGGAAGACAACGCCTTCGTAGGTTGACGGCAAGAACCCGCTCGACCAATTCGAAACGCCGCCGCTGCTGCCCCGCCCGGCGGTGAGCACGACGTAACCTGGCAAGTCGTTCGCTTCGCTGCCGAGCCCATAGTTCAACCACGAACCCATGCTGGGACGCCCGAACCGCGGCACACCGCTGCACAACATCAGCTGGGCCGGATGATGATTGAACGCATCGGTGTGCATGGAACGGACCAAACACAAGTCATCGGCACAACCGCCCAGGTGAGGCAGGAAGTCCGACAGTTCCATCCCGCACTCGCCGTGCTTAGTAAACTCCCTGGCACTGCCGGCAAGAACGGCGGTCTCTTTCTTCACGAACGCGAAGCGGACATTCTCTAGCAGTGACGCCGGTGGTTTCTCGCCATGCAGCTCGCGGAGTTTTGGTTTCGGATCGAATAAATCAAGGTGACTGGGCGCCCCCGCAGGCAAGATGAATATGCACTGCTTCGCCTTGGCCGGGAGCGGTGACGGTTTGGGAGCCAGCGGGTCGACGGACGGCCCGTCGCCCAGCAGCCGATCTTGCTGCAATAACGACGCCAGCGCTGCGGCCCCAAGGCCCGAAGCCGTCGAAGTCAGGAAATGCCTGCGCGTCTGATCCCATATCGATTCTTCGAAACGCATCTGCTCGTTCCTTTCTATTCCCGCGTGATGAACTCGTCGAGATTAATCAGGGTACGTGCCACAATAATCCAGGCGGCAAGCTCTTCGAGCGAACTTCCGTCGGGCACAACGTGCTTGCCGACGATCTGCTTGGTCGCCTCGGGATCGGCTGCCGCGCGTTTCTGTTGTGCCAGCCGCAACGCGATCACGTCCTCCAACTCGTCGTCCGTTGGGTGACGCGACAGGCAGAGCATGAACGCATAACGCGCTCGTTCGCGCATTGTCCGTGCCAAGTCACCGCTGGGCGGCACTTCGGTCACGACGCGCGAGCCGAAAGCTTGGGCGCATTCGTAAAACGCCGGATCGTTCCACAGCGTGAGCGCTTGCAGTGGCGTGTTGCTCAGGCTCCGTTGCGTACAACACTCCGTCGAATCGGGCGAATCGAACGTCATCAACATCGGATAAGGCGAAGTCCGCTGAAAGAACGTGTACAGGCCGCGGCGATAGGCATCTCCACCTTGGCTGACTTGCCACTTCGCGCTGTTGGCGTACGTCAAGTCGGAGTATTCGGCGGGCTGCGGTGGGCGGACGCTGGGGCCGCCGATTCGCGAGTCGAGCAGTCCACTGGCCGCCAGCGCGATGTCACGGATCGTTTCCGCTTCGACTCGCTGCCGCTGCTGCCGAGCGACCAAGGCGTTGTACGGATCGGCTTCCGCCAAATCGGAGCGGAACGTCGCTGACTGCCGGTACGTCGCCGAGGTCAAGATCAGCCGTTGCAGTTGCTTGACGCTCCAGCCTTGCCGCTGAAACTCGCTCGCCAGCCAGTCCAGCAACTCGGGATGCGTCGGCATCTCGCCTTGCGTTCCAAAGTCGTCCACCGTCGTGACGATGCCGCGCCCAAAGATCTGTTGCCACACGCGATTGACCGTCACCCGCGCGGTCAGCGGGTTGTCGGCGGCGAACAACCAACGAGCAAACTCCAATCGGTTGTGCCGCGATTCTTCAGCGGCTAAGCCCGGCAAGACGGACGGCGTCAGAGCGACGACCGGCTCGCCTTTGTTCAAGAAGTCACCCCGAATGTGAATGTTGGCTTGACGATGTTGTGCGACTTGAACAATGGCCTGCGCCTTCACGTCCGAAGCAGCCGGGGCCTTCTTGGCATGATCGGCGACGATCTGGTTCAAACGATTCAGTTCGGGATCGACCGAACGGAAGTAAGCAGCGACTTGCTTCTGCTCGTCGTCGGTTCGCTCGCCGGCGGGCTTCGCCAAGGCGTTGGCGACGTCCACCGGCATTCCTTCGAGCGTGACGGGCAGTTGCCCCGAGGTGAACGACAAGCGGAACCGACCGAGGTTGTGCGTGCTTTGGTTGTAGTTCTGGTCGAGAACAAACGTCAGCTTGGTGCCGCCCGCGAAGCCGACCGCCTCTTTCGCTTCGAAGACAGCCACATGCCGTTTGCCGAACTCCGGGCTCACGGCCCAGCCGTCGGCCGGGTCGTCGTTGATTGCCTTCTCGACTTGCCAATCGTTCTGCGAGAAGTCGGCTTTCGCGCTGGTCAGCTCGATCTTCGTCGGTTCTTCTTCGCCGCTCGTCGGCGACGCGAGAACGCTGAACGTCGTCAACACGAAGTTCCCGTTGTCGGCTCGGCCCGGCCCTTCCTTGACGAGACTCTTGTCGGGCAGCACTTCCAATCGCACGGCCGACACTCGCTTCGCGTCGACGACTGCTTCGATGGTGTAAACGTCGGACACCTCGTTCTTGCCGGTCGCCAGCCACGACGCATCGTCTTGCCGCTGCAGCGTTGCGCCGTTTTTCGACATCGCGGTGGTCGGCTCGACGGTCTGCCAGACGACGGCCTTGTCCAACGCCGTTGTCTCCCATGCCGCCTGAGCCCCGGCGAGTTGCGTCGCCTCGTAATCCTTGACTGCGGCAGTCAGCTTCTCGTGCTCGGCATCAAACGCCGCTTTTGCCAAACGGACTCGCTCTTGATCGGCGGGCAACGGCGCATCGATATCCGATTCGTCGATGTCATTGAAGAAGGCGTAGAGCTGATAGTATTCGCGTTGCGTGAGCGGGTCGTACTTGTGGGAATGGCACTGGGCACAACCAACGGTCAGCCCCAGCCACATCGCTCCGACCGTGTTGGTACGATCGACGGTCTTCTTGACACGATCTTCTTCTTGATCGGTGCCGCCTTCGGTGTTGTGCAGCGTGTTGCGATGAAAGCCGCTGGCGACTCGCTGTTCAAGCGTCGCGTCGGGCAGCATGTCGCCGGCGATCTGTTCGATGCTGAACTGGTCGTAGGGCAGATCAGCATTCAAGGCATCGATCACCCAGTTGCGATACCGCCAGGCATAAGGCCGCGCCCGGTCCTTCTCGTAGCCGTCGCTGTCGGCATAGCGGGCCAGGTCCAGCCAATGCCGGCCCCAACGCTCGCCGTAGTGTGGTGATGACAAGACCCGTTCCACCATCCGCTCGTAGGCGTCCGCCCGAGAATCAGTCAGAAACGCATCGAGTTCCTGCGGCGTCGGCGGCAAGCCCAGCAAGTCGAGGTAGACTCGCCGCATCAAAGTTTCGGGCGACGCTTCCTCGGAGGGCCGAATGCCGGCGGCGTCAAGTTGCTGAAGAATGAAGGTATCGATCGGATTCCTGACCCACGCGAAATCCTGTGGAGTCGGTAGTGGCGGATGCAAAATCGGTTGAAACGACCAATGATCCGATTCCGTGGACCCGACACCAGCATTGTCCGGCCAGATCGCGCCTTGATCGATCCAAGCTCGCAACACTGCGATTTGTTCGGGCGTCAGCGGGGTCCCCTCCCCTTCCGGCGGCATGAGCCCAGCGTCTTCATCCAGTCCGGCAACCAGCGTGATCAGGCGACTATTGGCACTATCACCCGGGACAATACTCTTTCCGCTATCGCCTCCCGCCAACGCACGCATTTTGACGTCAAGCCGCAGGCCCGCCTCTTGCTCCTGTGCGCCGTGGCAAGAGTAGCAAGTCTTTCGCAGGATCGGCCGGACGTCAGCGACAAAGTCGACTTTGCGATCCGCCGCAGCGGGGAGCGATTTGGCGTCGTCCGCTTTCGACGAGGAGAGCAACAGCAGGACAAACGCCAACGCGACTGGTGACACCGATCGCATACAAGGAACTCCGTTCTATAGTCGTCACGGCAGGGAGCATTCTCGCGGTCAAACCTTCCGCGAGGGCGGGAAGATCCATTAAACCAGACCGATGGTGAAGGGTCAAATCCGCGGTACCATTCGTCAGCACAGAACGTAGAACCTATGAGTGGTCGCAGCCACCACCGCGTTCAAACCAGCGAAAGTCATAGTCCTCCGTCGAGCCTGCTAATTCGTTCCTAGCAAAAATCGGAGCGGTGAACGAATGAATCCCGCCGACTGTTGTTCCTACCTCAAGAACGAGTAGCCCACTATCTGCTTCCGCTGCGGCGCGAAGACAGAAACGCCGACAGGGCAACGTCGAACGACTGGTCCGTCGAGACGAGGCGATAATCGATCTCGTTGTCCAAGCAGCCTCGTTTGATTTGTTTGAGGAAGCTATCGAGTTCTGCTTGATAGGCGGCACGAATGGCTCGTGGTTGCGTCGTCAACTCGGGCATGCCTTCCAGACCGCGGAACAAGGTCGGACGATCGAACGGCAAGCTCAACTCGGCGGGATCGAGAATCTGCAGCACGGCCAAATCGTGTTGACGATGCCGCAGGTGACGTAAACCGTTCAGCACGCTCTTCGCCTCGTCAAACAGATCGCTGATCACCAGGACAACACCGCGCCTGGTCAACTTCTGGGCGAGTTGCTGGAACGTGTTGCCGATGGCTGTCTTGTTGGCGGAAGGCGCTTGCTCCATGACCGAGAGCAATTCGTTCAGCCGCGAGGGGCTGTTGCTGGGTGGGACGTAATCGCGGATCTGCCGATCGAAAGTTACGAGCCCGACGGCATCTTGATGTTGCAGCACGAGCCAGGCCAGCGCGGCGGCGATGCACTGGGCGTATTCGAGCTTGGAGAGCGGCGAGTCCGGCCCGCGATACGACATGCTCTCGCTGACGTCCAACACGAGGTAGCAAATGAGATTCGTCTCGTCTTCGTATTGCTTCAGGTAGAACTTGTCGGTGCGGCCGAACACCTTCCAGTCGAGATAGCGAATGTCATCGCCGGGGACGTACTCGCGATGCTCGGCGAACTCGACGGAGAAGCCGCGATACGGGCTGCGATGCAAGCCGGCGACGAACCCTTCGACGATCCGCCGGGCACGAAGTTGCAGTCCTTGCAGCTTAGCCAGCGTCCGCGGATCTAAAGACTTGAGGGAGCTTTCCACGCTCGTCTTCTTTGCTCACGTGAGGAACCGATTTCAGAACCCGCCGCACGATCTCGTCAGCCGTAATGCCTTCGGCGTCGGCCGTAAACGTCGTCTTGATGCGATGCCGCAACACCGGCAACGCGACAGCTTGCACATCCTCGTGGCTGACGCAATAGCGGCCATGCAGCACCGCCCGCGCCTTGGCACCCAGCACAAGATATTGACTGGCCCGCGGCCCGGCTCCCCACATGACATACTCGCGGACAAATTCCGGCGTATCTTCGCGCCCGGTCCGCGTATGCCGCGCAAGTCGCAAGGCATAGCGGGCAATGTGGTCCGCAATCGGCACGCGGCGGACGATGCGTGTTAAGACGAGGATTTCTTCGGCGTCGAGCGTCGGCGTGATGCTCGTTTCCGTATCCGCCGTGGTGCGACGCACGATTTCCAGCTCTTCATCCTCGTCGGGATAATCGACCTGGATGTTGAACATGAAGCGATCGAGTTGCGCTTCCGGCAGCGGGTAGGTTCCTTCTTGCTCGATGGGGTTTTGCGTCGCGAGGACGAAGAAGGGTTCGGCGAGTTGATGTTTCGTGCCACCCGTGGTGACCTGGTGTTCCTGCATCGCTTCGAGCAAGGCCGCTTGCGTCTTGGGCGGTGTGCGATTGATTTCGTCGGCCAGCAGCACGTTGGCAAAGATCGGCCCGCGCAGAAAACGATACTCGCGGTCGCCCGAGGCCTTGTTCTCTTGAATGACTTCCGTGCCCGTGATGTCGGAAGGCATCAGGTCGGGCGTGAATTGAATGCGATTGAACGACAGCGACAACGCATCCGCCAGGGTCCGAATCATCAGCGTCTTGGCGAGCCCCGGCACTCCGACGAGCAAACAATGTCCCCGCGCAAACATTGTCACCAGCAGCTCTTCCAGGACTTGCTCTTGCCCGACGATAACTTTGCCCAACTCCCCACGAATCTGCTGATACGCTTCACTGAGCCGCTGAACAGCTTGCACGTCATCGGTCTGGGATGTCGATTGGTTTTCCATCGCGGTCGAAGACAATCAGTCGGTCCTGTGCGGCAATAATTAAAGCGCGGTTCGCCAGAACGAGGTTGCCACCGGTCACCCCGTGAGAAATCAGGTCGATCCGTCGGACGGCTTCAGGCGTGCGACCTCTTAGCTCTCGGCGAATTCGCTGGTCGAAAACAAATATCGACTCGCGAGTTGGCCAGTATACAAGTTTATCGACAAGAATGCCTCGTCCGTAGCCGTGAGGCGCTGGTTTGGCATGGCCCGGCAAGCTGCGGTGCGGTGCGGGGAACTGACCCACAAGCCGCCCGGTGTACACATCAAACCAATACAAATAGTCACCGCTGGCGATCAAATGCTCTTCGCCCACGCCCAGCAAATGGATGGCGTCGGAGGCTTGTTCGGGCAACGAGGCCCAGATGAGGATCCCGGTATTCGCGTCCAACGCAAAGATTTGGCCGCAATCCATCGGGGCCACGATCACCAAGTCGCGATAGAGCAGACACGGCGTCAGGTCGCGAAACAAATGTTCGGTGTTGCGGTCAGGGTTCTCGTTTTGGAAATCGATTCGCGGATACTCGGTAAGCCAGCGGATGGAGCCATCTTGAATTGCGAGTGCTGCCACGACGCCAAGATTCGTGTTGCAGTAGAGCGTTTGATGTCGCAGCGTGAGCAACGTGTGGGTGAGTTCGAATGGCCTTTGTGAGCCCACGGGCTCGGCACCAACGATCATCCTTCGCCACCGTAACCGCGCGGTGCGGGCATCGAAACAGGCGACGTAGTTTTCGGTGCGGACGGAGCTTCGGTGCCGCAGCGCGATGTACAACGACTCCCCATCCGAGATGGGCACGCCGTCAAAGGCCCATTCGGAATCCCATGGCGGTCCCTCGAGTCGTAGCTCGACGACGAGTCGTCCTTCCGCCGCGAGGTCGAGTCCGACGATTCTTGCTGGCTCTTCTCGTTCCTGCCGCAAGTCGACGCTCGTCCCGGTCGGCAATGAGCCAAGGCGTGCATAGACGGTGTTGCCGTAAGACGAAAGCGGGAACCGGGGGACTCCAACGCTTCGCTTCAGTCCAGGCGCGGCGACTGCACCAGTCGGGACTTCCTCCACGCCAAAGAGGACCCTGCCATCGTCAATCCGGCGAGCGACGATATCCGGCTCGGATGCGCCTGCCTGCACGATCACGGTCTCGCCAATCACAATCGGATGGAAGCTCAATAAGCCTGTGGGTGATTCCGCGACGCGCGATCCTTCACTCCCAATCAGCTCGCCTTCGCCGGAGAAGGTTGGCAGCGCGAGTTGCCAGCGAAGATGCACTGCGTCGTCAAACGCGACCGCCGCAATGTGCTGTCGCTCGTTGCCGCCTGCGAATGTCGGCCAACCGTCCGCACGCGGCAGTGTCGGCCATGTCTGGCTTTCGTCGAAAATATTTTGAAGCAGCTCGACATACTTTCCCTGGCGTCCGCCAATTTCGCCAGCGGCATTGGGAAACAGCCGCCGCATCAATTCGATCTCGGCACGGGCTCGCGGGACGGCTCCTTCCAAAATCGAAACCAATGTCAGTCGCGTGTTCACCTCAGCAAGATTCAAATCGGTGTCTCGATACGCAAGCCAATTCGGCTCGCCTTCGCAGGTTTGCAAAAGCGGAAGTGTCTGATTCCAGTCCTCGTCGGTTTCCAGATGCCGAGTGATCAGCCAACGCGGCTGCCCGGCAAACTCGGTGAAATGCGGATCGTTGTGTGCCGGGAATCGCATCAGAGGACTGATCTGTTCCCAGTCGCCACGCGCTGCGGTCCAATCGCCGCGCTCCAACGCGAACTCGCCGAGTTGCATGAGCGCGTCGTCTGCCAGGCTGCTCGCGAAATACTTGGCAACTAACTCGCGCAGCAAAGCTTCGTCGCGTTGCTCGCGAGCCGAGTCGAACAGACGTGAAGCAACAGGATCGATCTGCTGACGATATAACGCGAGGGCCTCCGGACTTCGTCGCGCAAGCTCAGTAAGACTCATCTGACAGTACGCGGACAGCGGAAGGTATCGTTGGAAACGAGCGGGCGAAGCCGCGTCCGCGGGCGTCACGAGAACCAGCTGCTCGCCACTGGTCTCGGCAACGTGGCGGATCGTCTCGACGGCCTCTTGCCATTGGTTCTCGGCGAGCAAAGCCTTGAAGCGATCAAGGTGCGCGAGCGTCGCATTATCCGCAACGTTGATTGAAACGGTCGGTTGCGGCAAGGGAGTAGGCGCGATGTCTTGCCCGCGGACACCGCCGGTGAACGCGAGCAGCACGCCGACGGGAAGCGTGAGCAAGATCCGACGTCGAGCATCCAGCTTCACTGGTCGTCGACATGAAGACCTGCACCGGCCGCGAGTTGGGGGTTCAGCGGCTGGCATAGCCTTCGACGATTCGACCAAGGTAAAACGCACCGAATCCAAACGCGGTCATGATCAACATCTGCAGAATGTGAAACGTCTCGCCGAAGCTGTCTGTCAGATTCATAAACATGGACAGTGGCAAGAGTACTAATCCCAGAATCTGTAAGAGTCGGCCAAACGCTTTCATCGGATCAGCTCGGCAGGGCGATTTCTGGAATGGCTGAAGCATTCGAAGACGCGTCGGTGGAACCCGCAGTCGCCACGCTTGCTCGTCGCGCTCGAGCGCGACGGACCTCGTAATAGAAATAAGCTGCCACCCCGCTGAACACCAGAAACGGCATCGACATCATGAAGAGGATGCTCCAGAAGTACCCCTTGACCATATTCGAGTAGGCAGGATCGCCAGCCATCCCGTCCTTGCACGTGGGGCAGGCCGAGGCGACATCCGACAGGCAGACGAACGCACACAACAGCATGAAGGCAAACAGAATGATTTTTGATGGTCGATTCATGTTGAGGAATCTCGGTACGATGGCCTTCCAAGGCCGTCGGTCGTTTGACGACGGCCTTGGAAGGCCATCGTACGCTGCGCCGTCAGTATAGCTCCTCAAGCTCATCGGCTAAACAGCTGGTAGAGCATCAAATAGACAATCACGCCCGTCACGGAAACGTACAACCAAATTGGAAACGTCCATCTGGCCAGCTTTCGATGCCTTTTCCGGTTGTCTCGCAGACCAAAATAGATTGTCGCCACTGCCAAAAAAGGGACCGTCGCCGCCAACACGACGTGGGAAATCAGCATCAGCCGATACCCCCACAAAATCGCGGCGTTAGGATGTTCGAAGGCCCGCCCGTGCGAGCCGGTCGTCTGATGCAGCAGTTGGTGATACGTCAGATAACACACGAGAAAGACGATCGAAACGCCAAAGCATGCCAGCATCGTCCATTTGTGGGCGGTTTCTTTCTTCTGCTTAATCAAGACCAAGCCGGCAACCAGCAAGACGGCTGCTACAGCATTCAGCCCGGCATTCACGTGCGGCAAGATTTCCACGAGGTCGCTCAAAGCGTGTTCTACTCCATCCCACATCGGCCAGCCCCACATTGCAAAAGGCCACAACCGCCGCTTGGCATGGGAGTCGCACAAACGGGCAACTGGGATACTCCCGCGACATGGGCCGCCGGCACGCTGAACTGCTTCGCCAGTCTGACGCTGCCGCAAGTCGGGCATTCCGGTTGCTCGTCGCCTCGCAGGAGAACCTCAAAGTCCACTTGGCAATCATTGCACGTGTATTCATAAATCGGCATTGCAGGCCCTCCGTAAAGCGAAATCGAAGTAACATGCTCATTCTACGCCGCGCGAGGGCATTCACAAAAGAGCAGGAAGAGGGATCGCGATGCCAGAGCAATATCTCACACGAGAACAGGTGCGTGAGGTCGATCGGCGAGCCGTCACGGAATATGGCATGACGGGCCTGGTCTTGATGGAAAATGCCGGTCGAGGTTGTGCCGATCTTTTGTGCCGGCTGGGAATCCACGGTCCCGTGGTCCTTTGTTGCGGGAAGGGAAATAACGGCGGCGACGGCTTTGTCATTGCGCGACATCTCGACTCACGCGGCCACGACGTTCGCGTCCTCGTGTTCTGCGATCCCGCCGAGTTGACTGGCGACGCGGCGGCGAATTTCAAAACGGTTGAAGCCGCCAAGTTGCCGATCTTTCGTTGCCCGGTAGTTGACCATCCGCAGTGGCTTACAGAACAACTGGCCGGAGCGGACTGGATCGTCGATGCCTTGCTTGGCACCGGTACTCGCGGTGTACCTCGTCCGCCATTGGACGTCGTGCTGCATCAGATTAACGCACACGCCGCGAAGAAACTCGCGATCGATCTTCCCAGCGGGCTCGACTGCGACACGGGGAAGTGCGCCTCGTCGACCTTTCGTGCCGATCACACCTGCACCTTCGTTGCGGCCAAAGCTGGATTTCGCGCGGCTGACGCCAGAGTCTTTCTCGGCGTTGTTCATGTCGTCGACATTGGCGTGCCGCGTAAGCTCTTGATCGAGTTTATGTCGGAGTAATGCGAGCGGTAAGCCTGATAGCGGCCCGAGTACGCGGGCGAGTAGCGATACGCTTGGTAAGGTGTCGCGTAAGGTGCGCATCCCGGACGATAGGACGAGTGATGGTTGTGGTCTGCCATCGCGGTGGAGGTTGCGAAACTCAACGCGACGACTGCGACTGCGGCTGCGGCTAGAATTAAGTTTCTCATGGTAGTGTTCCTGGATTGGGGCGGGGCGGGTCGGCTGATCGTCTTGGTCAGCGCTGGGGGTTGACGCGATTAGGTAAAGCAGCCGTCATGCCGATAGAAGTGCCAGCTGGTTGAAGACCCACTAGGCACCAAGCGACAGGAGTTGCAAGCTGCTTCGGCTCAGGCGTCAAATTGACAACGATTCTGAGTTAATCTATAACCATTGCCGCTCGGCTCGGGCACGTCCTCTGGCATGACCAATGGACTCTCTTGGCATGCATGGAAAGCGTTCGCTGTTCACACACACGGAGATCAAGAAATGTCAGACGAACAACTGTCGGCGGAAGATCAGCAAGAACGGGATGCACTCGCTCGCCTTGTGGCCGAGTCGCTGGCCAAAGGAGAGAAGCCCGCCGACATCTCGCAGCAACTTGTTAACAGTGGTTGGGAGCAGAAAGCCGCAGACGAGTTCGTCAACATGATTGCCCTTCATCTTGCTAGTGCCAGGCACCCCGCGGCACAAACGAGCGATGGGGGCGGTGGAATGGGTTGGTTGGTCTGAATCGGTGCGATCCTGTTCATCAACCTCTTGAGCTGGCTCTTCGGATGGTCATTCTGGATCTATTGAAGTGCCGCTTGCTGAGAGATCCTTCAACGTGCTCCTTGGCCTATCGGTCTTGAGTTGGGCATTCTTGGGGCTGACGATGACAGCTGAAACGAGGCCGCTTGTTGTTCGGGCGGCGATTGCGGCGTTGCATCTCTTGGTGGGCACGCTCATCTTGATTCGCGTGCGAGTCGAAAGGCATGGCTCGTTCAACGCTTGTCTGGCGGGCGTACCTGCATTGTTGACAGCCGGGTGGGCATTGCGCGTCGCGCCATCAGACTGGTCGTTGCTGGCTCAGCTGATCTTTATCGCCGGAGCAGGTCTGGCGATCATCAGCTTCATCTACCTGGGCCGCTGCTTCGCCATCCTGCCCGCCATTCGCGGCACCGTCACGCAGGGTCCGTATCGAATTGTCCGTCACCCCGGTTATTTGGGCGAGTTGCTGATGATCCTGGGCTGCTGTATCGCGGCTCAGCGATTGCTCCATCTCGGACCGCTCGTGGCAGCCATTCCGCTCGTCGCCCTGCGGATTCTGGCCGAGGAACGAGTGATATCGACCAGCATCGCCTACGCCAAGTACGCCAGCCGAGTCCGCTGGCGGCTGATTCCGTTACTGTGGTGACTCGGGAATCGGGTTACCGCACACGGCACTTGAAGCGAACAACGCCGCCGTCGCCAACCTTCATCGGATCGGTGACCTCCCAGCGGAGAGCCAGTGATTCGCCGTCGTTCGGTTGTGTAAAGAAGTCCGCCTTGAGACTGCACTCTTGGCTGTCTTCGACGTATTCAAGCCGACGGCTCAGGTTGTCGATCACGGTCAAGTTACCGATCGTCTGATCGCCGACATTATCGAAGCGGATCGTGAAGTCGACGGTATCACCCGGCTTCGCGTTCTGCTTGTCGGCGATCTTGACGATGCGAAGCCGTGACTTGCCCTCGGGCAACTCGAAGCGGTGAACTTCTTGCATCCCCAGATCGCTAGTCAACTCGATCGCGATCTTGCCGTCCAGGACCACCTGCAGCATGGCATCGTGTGACCATTCGACGGCAGCTTGCAAAACGGTCGCCAGGCGAGCCTTTTCGGTATCGTCGAAGACACCGCGTCGGATGATCGCGAATTCTTGATACGGCTCCAGATTGCCTTCCAAACCGAGAGCCGTGTCCGAGTTGTCAAGCCCAGCACCGCGAGTGTGTTCACGGAAACTGTTCGGCCCTTTAACCGACAGCGAGCGGATCGGCTGCAGCGGCTGGACCGCGGTCGTCGCGATTTGCGTTTCTTCTTCCTGAACAACGCGCATGGGAAGCTCGACGCCGGCCGAACGCTGATGTTGTTCGTGCAGCAACACGCCCGACACTCGCCGGACGGCCGCGAATCGCGGGGCGTAAAGGCACACGTCGTTGCTCGGTTCGACGAATGTGTGGCCGTCAATTGTGTCATAGTGAGCGACCGTGTCACCCGCATGCAATCCGACGACCGACCAATCGTTTCGCACGACGACTTGGGTTTGACGATCGCCGCCATTGCACAACAATTCGTCGCGTGCGGCATCGGGCGGAACGTTGCTGAATCCAACGGTCTCGGGTAACGAGGGCGGTCGATGGAAACGGCCCGAGCACCCAGCGGCACCGCAAGTCAGACACGTCGACGCAACGGGAGCATCGTGGTTGACCAAGGCAACTTGTGTTGGCGCGCTGGCCGCTGCTTGGCTGAAATCTGCTGGTGGAGCCACGTGGTAACTATCAGGCTGAGCGGCAAGTGGACGCGTGACCGGGACAGCCGGTGGCGCGTAGTGAGTTTGTACGACCGGAGCCGCGGCAGGCGTTATCGTCTGGCACGAGCAGAAAAGTAGCGACACGCTCGCGAGAAAAGCGAGCGAGAACTTGCAGCAAGAATGTCGATCGGTTTTGACGTACGATGGCCTGCCAAGGCCGTCGTTCAGCAATCGACGGCCTTGGCAGGCCATCGTACGAGAAGCGTCAACACTGCATGCGAATTGTATGGATGCGTTATCGATCATGGCGATTGTGGTACGAAGAAAGGAATCTGCGGTGGTCGACCGATCTGCTGAAACTCGACGCGGGGGATGTTGTAGCCGGGACGTTCGATCGCATTCGCAGCGTCGGTCGGCAACACGGACGGAACCGCTGGTGTTTCATAGACGATCGCGGGAGCCAAGTTCGCGGAACTGTTTGCGATGTCTTCGGGACTTGGGACTCGCGATCCCATCCGCATGATCAGCATCGGTCGCCCGAACTTGTCGGCGACTTGCAGCGGATCTTCGCCGGGGCCTGCCTCGAAGTAGCGTTGCCGCGACGGATCGTCCTGAATCGGCAAGGCGGATTCGTGATCCTCCAAGTAGACGACGCGTGTCACATATCGGCCGCTCAACGCCAACTCCAATTCTTCTTGCGTGAATTGAATGGGAATTGGAAAGCGGCCGGCCTTTCCTTCGGGCGGATAGAGCCGGTTGATCACTTCGATCGTGGGAAAGATCTCGAAGCCTTCGTAGTACGGAATGTCCGAGATCTTCAGTTGATAGACCGGCCCGATCTGCATGCCCGTCAGGACGGAGCCTTCATGAGGCTCGTCGAACTGACCGCCGACATTGACGGAAACTCGAACGCCTTTCGGGACCATCAACTCCACCGCCTGATAGTAGCCCCGCATCAGCATATGCCGCTGGAGCTGTCCATACGCGATGGTGCCCGGCGGCAAGTTGGCATTGTGGAAGTAGTGCATGGGTGGTTGTGCGGCTGCCGTTCCAGCGAGCAGACTGAGAATCGCGACGATCGCCAGTATCACCTTCGTTCTGATGAAGCGAAACACCGTGTTGTCGAGCGTCAGCGTTTGTTGCCCAACACGAATCGGCCTGAAGGGCCAGTAACCTATCAGCCCAGGGCAGAGCGCAGTGGCTTTAGCCGCGTAGCGACGCCCTGGGTTGCGGAAGAGAGATGCGATCGAAGCCCTGAAGGGGCGACACAAAGCCAGTTTGCGTCCCCGATGTAACGCCCCTTCAGGGCTTGAACAGCACGTTGGTTCCGATTTCCCAGGGCGTTGCCCTGGGCTGATATGTTTTGCCCCGTTCGGGGCGACGGCATGGGACGCACTCGGGCAAACCGATGTTGACCAACGCCCCAGACGATTGCCTGTCATCCCGTATGCGACTCTCGAACCTTGTGAATCCGACATGGCATCCTCACAGTTCATCGGTGCCACCAAGCTCATCTCCGTCTGGCAAGCAGATACCCGGCACGTTTGAAATGCCGGGTATCGCTTCGTGTTAACACAACTTCCGGGCAATCATTCCGCGACTAGTGGCCGCCACCGAGGTGGCCGCTCGAATAGCCCGTTTCGTTCATCGGGATGACTTGCGTTTGATTGCTGTGCGGTTGCCCGTACGGCAGGCTCGGATGAATGTGTTGTTCGCGAATGCTCATGTGAGTCGGCGGCTTCGGATAGCTGTAACCGGGAGTCTCGCGAACTCGAATATTGAACTGCTCGACAGGTCCGGGAAGATGCATGTGCGTCTTGTTACGGATGACTTGCTTCTGGAAGCCGGCTGGAGCGCCAAACGGGATGTGTGGCGGGCCGGGCAATCCAATCGGCGTACCGCTGGAGACCATGCCGTACTGCGGCGTGGTGATTCCCGAGACGTAAGGTGGTGTCAAGCCTCCAGGACCGAGTGGCGAAGCTCCCATCGGCATCACACCCATCGGTACACCCGATTGCATTTGCTGTTGGAACGAAGCCGCCATGACTTGATCGCCAGTGGCACCAGGCATCTCGATGTCCTTGTTGCCAAGACGAACGACGGCCATGATCGAACCACGCCGATCGGCTTCGACAATCGGATCGACACCGGGATCAAGTCGCGTGCTCACCAACGTCTCAACACCCGCCAACGCCATCTCCTGGAACTCAGGATCTGGCAGGTAGATGACTTTCGTGACAAAGTTGCCGCTCAACACCTGGTCGAAGTCTTCTTCGGTGAATTGCACTGGAATCGCGTTGTGAGCGAGATAGGCGGCCGTGCGAGGTGTTGTTGGGCCGACTTCGAGTGTCGGATACAACTCGACGCCTTCGCGGCCACCGATGTTAGTCACCTTCAGGCGAAAGATTCCGCCTTCTGGAAAATTCTTGCGACCGGGAACAATCAGCGGCTCGGAGTCAAATTGCCCGACGCCAGTGACATCCCATTGCACTTGCATCGACTCGGGGCGGCTGAACAGCATCTGGACGGTTTGCTGTTCAGCAGGCATTCCGCTGCTGTAGCTCATGGGCGACGCTCCCATCGGCAAAGCCGGTGGCAACACGCCAGGGCCAGGGCCTCCGACACCGGGTCCAGGCTGCATGAGCCGCTCGGCGGGAGGAAGATTATGAGACCTGATGTCCGATGCACAGCCCATCGCAGTGACAGCTGCCGCAGTGAACAAGGACCACAGGGCCAGTCGTACCTTCATGATTTTCCCCCTCTGTGCTGCCGACCCGTCAGGCCGGGCGACGAGAGCCAGTTCGTTTTCGCAATGGCTTGGTGTTGTGCTGAGTCTGCCGCGAGTTGCTGATTGGAGTGGGAGTCGCTTGCGAGACTCGTTAGAATCGTGGCAGCAACCTGCTCGATTCGGTTCCCATCAACCCGCGCGGTCGTCAATCTTCCGCAGAGTCCAAGTTCACGCCACAACGGGGGCGAGAAACTTTTTCCCTGTGGGATATGTTCGGCCTGATACAACACGAATCTTTGGCAAAACCATCACAACCGCGCGATGAAGTACAACTTGCCCAATGTGAAAGCCATGAAAACACCCTCGCGCAGGCATCTTGTACCACTCTTTTCGGCCGTGTTCTTGGTGAATCCGACGCTAGCGTTCACGCAGCAGACACCTGCCGCGGCTGAACCGAGCGGCCAGGAGATCGTCGCTCGCGCGGCGGCACAGATGACCTTGCATCCATCACTCGAAGCGAAGATGCGGCAGCGCGTCGGCATCCGAGAGCAATTCATGGTCGGCTCGGGAGCCTACCTGCAGCTCCGGTATGGTGAAGATGTGCGGTTCCGCTTAGAGCTGCGGCTTCAAGTTGGGGAACGGCTCACCAGCCTGCAACACATCACCGACAACCGTTATCTCTATATCCGCCGCGACACCGGCAAGACAAAGTCGGTCAGCCGTATCGATTTGAAAAGAGTGCAAGACGCGCAAGCTAGAAGCGACGCTGGAAATGCTCCGACGAGCTACGCGTCGTTGGGTGTCGGCGGTTTGTCCCAGCTGCTGCACGGCCTGGCCGATAACTTCGCGTTCGGCGATCCGCAGTCCGAGACGATCAGCGGCGTGAATGTGTGGCGGATGAGCGGACGATGGAAGCCGGAAGTGCTAGCCCAGCTGCTCCCTGAACAAAGCGAAGAGATTCTCGCGGGGAAAGAGCCGGTGATCGAGCACCTTCCGTCGCAGCTTCCCGACCAAGTCTCGTTAGTCGTGGGGCGTGATGGTCCTCTCTCCTTGTTTCCCTATCGCGTCGAGTTCTCTCGACGGAATCGCGATTCGGACAAGCCCCGTTCGATGCTGATCATGGAGCTGTTCGAAGTTCGCCTTCGCCCCGACCTCGATCCACGTTTGTTCGAGGTCCCGGACAGCGACCAGGATCTCGTCGACGAGACCGATGCGTACTTGCGCAAGCATGGTCTGGCTCCGGCAGAGTGAACGCCAAGTCGCGATCGCTTGCTCGGCGAAGTAGCATGGCCTCGCAGGCCGTGTCCCTTAGAATAATCCGATACGATCGAAACACACAAACCTCGAAGGAGTCACCGGTGACGAAACTTCTGAGCCCGTTGTTGTTGTTGGTATTGACGGCGATTTACGCGATCGCGGCCGCCGCTCCGCTCAAAGAGCCAACCGCCACGCCGATCGAAGCCATGAAGATCGCCAAGGACTTTCATGTTGAGATGCTCTACTCCGTTCCCAAGGACAGCCAAGGTTCGTGGGTGAACTTGTGCGTTGATCCCAAGGGCCGCTTGATCGTTTCGGATCAATACGGCGGCCTGTTTCGCGTGACTCCGCCACCGGTTGGATCGAGCGGCGACGTCACGATCGAGAAGGTTAATGTCGACATCGGCGAGGCACAAGGCTTGCTGTGGGCGTTCGACAGCTTGTACGTCGTCGTGAATCGGACGGGCAAGTATGAGAGTGGTGTTTATCGCGTCTTCGACAAGGATGGGGACGACCAGCTCGACACGCTGCAAACGCTGCGCACTTTCGAAGGTTCGAGCGGCGAGCACGGCCCCCATGCCGTGTTGCTAACGGAAGACAAGAAGTCGCTCTATATCGTGTGCGGCGACAAGACCGCGCCGACAATCATCAACGCCTCCCGGGTGCCAGTCCTGGTGGATGAGGACTTGTTGCTGCCGCGACCTTACGGTCGCGGTTTCATGAAGGGGACGCGGGCACCGGGCGGGACGATTTATAAGATTAGTCCAGATGGAGTGGAGTGGGAGCTTGTCGCCTCGGGCTTTCGAAATCAATTCGACGCGGCGTTGAATGCCGATGGCGAATTGTTCACTTACGACGCGGATATGGAATGGGACGTCAACACGCCTTGGTACCGGCCGACCCGCGTTTGCCATGTGGTCAGCGGTGCCGAGTTCGGATGGCGCAATGGCGGCGGCAAGTGGCCGGCGCATTATCCCGACAGCTTGCCCGCGGTGATTGATATCGGCTTCGGTTCGCCGACGGGTGTGTGCTTCGGTTACGGTGCCAAGTTCCCCACCAAGTACCAGAACGCTCTGTTCATCTGTGACTGGAGTTACGGCAAGCTCTATGCCGTGCATCTCGAACCATCGGGCTCGACGTATTCCGCACAGCTCGAAGAGTTCGTCACCGGCACTCCCCTGCCCTTGACCGATGTCGTCATCAACCCGCATGACCAGGCGATGTACTTCACGATCGGCGGTCGCAAGGTTCAATCGGGACTGTATCGCGTCACCTATGCCGGCGGCGAGTCGACCGATCCGGCGGACGGCAGACAACCCGACGCGCGAGGCGAGCGGGCGATGCGTCACAGGCTTGAAGCGATGCATGTCGACGACAAAGACATCAGCTATACCAACGCATGGCGATACCTCGCTTCTCCGGACCGGTTCACTCGCTATGCCGCTCGCGTCGCCATCGAACATCGGCCGATCGACGAGTGGCAGGACCGGGCACTGGCCGAAACAAACCCGCAAGCGTCGCTCACGGCATTGCTGGCCTTGGCCCGTTCGTACGAACGCCAAGACAAAGGCGAAGTCCCCGACATCGACACGCCCGCTCCCGACTGGGACGCGGCGAATCGAGTTGCTCCTCGCGAACCAGGCGGAGCGATTGCGAAGGCCTTGGAGCGGCTGGATTGGTCCCAGCTCTCGGTCCAGCAACAGATCGAAGCGATGCGAGTTTACACCGTCTGCTTCCTGCGGCTTGGTCCGCCGGACGAAGCCACGCGACAGCAGCTGATCGCCAGATGTGATGCGGTGTATCCCGCCAACGATCGCGCGTTGAACTCCGAATTGGCACAGATGCTGGTCTACCTGCAAGCTCCCCGTGCCGCCGCCAAGATTGTTGCCGCGCTGTCAAAAGCTCCCACGCAAGAAGAACAGATCGATCTCACCAAATCGTTGCGGCATCTCCGCGCCGGCTGGACGCCGGAGCTGCAAGCACAGTATTTCTCGTGGTTCACCAAGGCAGCCGGTTATCGTGGCGGAGCGAGTTTTTCCTTGTTTGTCGAGAATATCAAGCAAGACGCCGTGGCTTTGCTCAGCGAAGACGAGCGGCTGGCATTGAAATCAATTCTCGAAGCCAAGCCGGCCAGCGACGCCCCGCAGCCTGCCGCGCCGCGGCCTTTTGTCCGCCAGTGGAAGATGGAAGAATTTGTGCCGCTGGTGGAGAGCCGATTGAAGGACCGAGATTTCGCGCATGGCCGGGAACTGTTCGGTGCCGCTAACTGTTTTGCCTGTCACCGCTTCGACAATCAGGGAGGAGCCGTCGGCCCCGACCTGACGATCCTGGCCGGTCGTTTCAGTGCCCGCGACATCCTGGAATCGGTTGTCGAGCCCAGCAAGGTCATTAGCGATCAGTATGCGGCGGTGACGATTTTGACGCTGGACGGCAAAGTGATTACCGGCCGTATCGTGAATCTTGCCGGAGATGCGTTCCGAGTCAGCGAGAACATGCTCGATCCCGGCAACCTGACGAGCGTCGATCGCAAACAGATCGACGAGATAATCCCCTCGAAGCTCTCGATGATGCCTCAAGGCTTGCTCGACACGCTGAACGAAGAAGAGGTGCTCGACCTGATGGCGTATCTGTTATCGCGCGGCGACCGCAATCACGTGATGTTCGAGGCGAGTAGAGAGTAGCGGGAAACCCGCCACTCGTTCCCAGGCTCCCGCCCTCCTTATCTCGATTTCGCCTTTTGGAAGGCTTGGAACGCGTCGGCGTAGGCTTCCATGCGGCGCATTCCTCGCCAGACCGTCATCGAGCCCGGCGGGCCTTGGATTTTCTTCCGCTGCCAACCACCCAGCTCGGCAATCAGCAGCATGAATTCCCCGATCGTTAGCGGCTCGCTCGGAAGCTCACCGCCGTCCGTGTGAACCAGATACGCCGGCTGCCATTCATCACGCGAAAAGTATTCTTCACAACTCGCGCCTGGATCGTGACGAGCCGCGCCTTGGAGATACTCCACGCGCGAGCCCACGATCATCAGCAGCGATAACGCCGTCAAGTAACGGTCCAAGGTTTCGTACTGAAGCTTCTCGATCTTGAGACCGCTCTTGAGTGTTTTGAAATACAGCTCAATATTCCAACGAATCGAATACGCGGAAACCACGCGGTAACTCGCAAACGTTATTGGCGGATGTCACGTACACCCGCCATGCGCTAGGCGATGCCCAACAAATGGCTCGCGCAACAAGGACTACTTTCGCTCAAGCAACTCTGGAGCGAGCTTGCTCCTCTTCGCGGAACCGCCCAGTGCGGACCCGCATGCTGAGGTGCTGTGGGGAGGGCGGTCAGCAATGGCCGCCCTTACCCGATTTACTTGCCGGCACCATTTTGTTCGTCATGGGAGCGGATCAATGCGGTCAAGCGACTCCATGTTGCGTGCCTGTTGCCATGCTTGTAGTAATTCACCCTGATGCTGAGCGGCCCATTCCATAACGAGGCCAGTCGCGCGTGGTGCGAGACGGCCGCCAATAACGGCAAGTGTGTTCGCATTCACAACCATCTGATCGCTACCGTACTCCGCATGAAAGTGTGGCGGATTTGGTCATTGTAGTACATTTTGATCACGATGCCGTAGAATCGACTGAGTTCAGGCATGGGCAGGTGCCTTCAGATTTGGAAATAAATCCTCGGCGCACTTTCCGGTGATCTCCAAGTACATGGCGTCAGCGCAGAACTCTAAATCCTCCGTCCATCGAATTTCGCCGTGCGCGCCAACGGTGACCGCCTGAAAAACAGCGAGATCATTCCACGCCGCAAAGACGCCTTTGCCAGCCAGATGGGAAAGGTCAGCCTCGCCCTTAACGCCATCGTCGTATTCGAGGTAGAGCTTGTATCCAGCTAGAGCCGTCACAGCATTGAGCTTCGTCATGCGAGAATTCCTTTGCCAGACTTTGAGCAACAGTGGTCTGAGGCAAGTAACGATTAACCGAGCCGACGCGGTTGATTGACCATTCAGTTTGATTGCGCCGTCGGCTTCGGTTCAATCGATTGTTAGGCCAATTGCGGAAGAAACGACGATCATGGACCCGGAGGGTCAGAATCCGTGATGACGCCTGGGGATCCTATCTTGGCCCATTTTCCCTTTCTAAATACATACAGCACGGCAGTCCTCAGGACATAGGTTCCCGACTTGTCTTGTATCCAGTTGTCGATCAGCGCAACTCTGACATCCGTAAATACCGACATTAGCTTGTTCCGCCTACCGCCCTGTCGTCCAACATCAAATAGTCGCTTTTCTGACTCGGAGAGTCCAGTAAGCGATACTCCTCGTTCAGCCAGTCCTGCCAGCAGATAGTACGCGATCTGAGTTGATGGAGGAGGGTACATGGGACGGGTTTCGCTCTTTGCGCTTTCCTCCAGCCGGTTTAACTCCCTTTCGAGCGAAGCGAGCACGTCGACGTTGATGGGGCGCATGCTCCCGTCAATCTCGGCGTCTGTTGCACCAGTCGCGTCAATCCACTGAATATTCCCGAGGACTCCGCCAAACAACTGCCTTTCTCTCGGCAAGTTTTTGTCGAAATCGAATCGCAATCGCTGACCGGACTTTCGCATTGGGGAATCGTCGGCAAGCGACCCATCCTGAAAGTACACGCGGATCGTCCTGTCTGCCATTTCTTTGGGAGCGAGAATGTTCAGCGTGACTGCGTCGTATGAGACGAACCGGCCGTCGTCGAACAGGTCCTCCATCGCGGCTATCTCGTAAGTTTGCACGATGGCTTCGACGCGAACTTGACTCTCAGCTTCATCTGAGGCGGCGGTCACCACAGAGAGGAAACACAATCCGCCAAAGTACAGGGTAATGGGAAATGCATTTGTCATCGGTGTTCACCGTTTTGGGCCTAACGCTTGGGATAACGGGGGGCGAGGAGAGGACTTTGACTTCAAGCCGGACTGCGCCGAGCCCTCCCGTTGATCCCATTGTTATCCCGCGCTTTGGTGTAACCGGTC
>JAQBZB010000411.1 GCA_027622275.1 Planctomycetota bacterium
CCTTCCGTGAAGCTCCCATCAACTCACAAAACACGGAAGGTGCTGATACCCTGTAACTTAAATCGAGTCAAGGCAACTCAAACAGCCGAACTATGGCTGCGCTGGGTATTCTTGGAACATGCGCGACTTCTGAAAAAGGCGCTTTGAAACGGCAGGAGACCAGACATGACAGACGAACCAACACCAATTCCGCGGATCACTAACCCAGTTCACTTGACGTCGACAGGTGTGTCCCCGTTTGCCGACGAACCGAAGATCGCCGTTCGATTCTGTCTGCGCTGTCAGGCGGCCTTGCCGGAATCTCCGTTTGCGGACGCCGCCTGTCTGGACTGCCAACTACAATTCGATCCGAAGAACCCCGCGACGTACCGCGTCGAACGGACAATCGACCGGCTGAAATTCTGGTTCCCTGGTTTCTGTCTGGCGGTGGCCAGCGGCGTGATCAGTTATGCGGCTTGCATTCAAAACGGCGAATTGGGGGTGGCCTTGTTCGTTGCCGTGCCGATCAGCTTTGGCGCGGTCTTGGGTTACGCAGTGCGAACCGGCAAGGTTATGTTGGCGATTTTGCTCTTCGCGACGGTGGCGGGCGTGGCGACGGCGCTGATGTCCTTGAACGTCGCCGGATTTTTTTGCGGAGCGATGCTGTGTGCGATTTTCTTGGGACCAGCGGTCGTGGGCATGTGCTTGGGGGCCGGCCTGCGGATCATCCTCTCCAAAACGCGATGGGAGCAGCGCTGGTTTCTCCCGTTGGCATTGATCATCGCCTTCCCCTCCGTCTCGCAGTGGATTGAATGCCAGCTTCCCCATCGCGAAGAGATCGCGACGGTGCGCACCACGTTGACCGTCGACGCGACCCCGGCCGAAGCGTGGAACGCGATCATGTTTTACGAGCAGGTCCAGCACGATCCACCGTGGCTGCTGCAGCTGGCCTTGCCCAAGCCGATCCGCAGTGTTGGCAACAAACACCGCGTGGGAGAAATCGTCCGCTGTTATTATGATCGCGGGTACTTGGTCAAACGAATCAGTCGTCGCACGCCGGGCCGATTGTTGGCCTTTGAGGTGGTCGAACAGAAATTGCATTTCGAACGAGACGTAACCTTGCGCGACGGAGCATTCGAGATTCTTCCGGCACCCGGCGACCGCGCCACAATCGTCGTCACGACGCGTTATCAACGGCATCTCAGCCCGCGCTGGCTGTGGCGTCCCGTCGAACGAAAGGTTGTCCATACGCTGCACGGTCATGTCCTGGAAGGGATGCGCCGGCATGCCGAACAGAATCCTCTGCCCGCGCCAACGCCGCAACGTGACCAATATCATCGGCCAAAGCACCCCGCGTTGGCCGCGTCGTACGACTACGCGTATGCGGCGTTAACCTCGAACTTGCAGCCTCAACCAGTGAAATGAGCACGTGACCATGAACAAGTCGAATAAGACCACGCTGTCACACTCGCGCCCGCAATTTCGACTGCGGTCGCTGTTGTTATTCACCACCGGGCTCTGCGCGGTGTCGGCCGTGTTGGCCGCGCTGAACATTCAACCGCTGCAACTGCTCGCGGCCGTGATGTTCTTTTCGCTGGGTGTCGCCGTGGTGGTCTTGCAATTCGAATTGCTGCTGATCGCGGCGGGCACGCGAACACGTCAGCGGCACGGAGCGAAACACCGTCGAAAGTGACCAATCACGGTGCTCTGGCGGGTGTACCGGGGATCGACGTGGCCTCGGGATCCTCAGGCGCGCGATCCAGCGTCAGGAACTGAAACAGGTCGACCAATTCCCGCAGCTTCAGCTGCTTTTCCAATGACGAAAGAAGCCCGAATGAGGCATGACGAAGAGGTGCTGGCAAAGTCAGCACACGAGTGCATGCGGGTGGGCGTCCTGCGAGCTTCGGATTTCGTCATTCTTTTGTCATTGGGTATTTCGTCATTCGTCGTATCCCCGGACCAAGCCGACGAGTCCCAGCAACTGACTTACGTCAGTTATCGGCGAGTTTGATGTTATCTTGCGCACCATGTAGACCGCACACTCCGTGTGCGGAATTCGGCACACGGAGTGTGCCGTCTACAATTTTGCGGCTGCGCCGCACGTCGGCCTGGGGATGGTGCGCACGAGCTACGGGATCAACCCGTAGGTTGCGTTCATCGACCTGCATTTTGTACTCAGGTAGGCCCCAACTTCACACACCATCGCCAAAAAAAGACGGCACGCCTGCACCCCTTGAATTAGCGATTCTCCCCTTCTAGACTCAGACCTGTTTGGGGGAAATCAAATTTCCGATCATTAACAGTGGGCGCGGCACCGGCTTGCAAAGGCCGGGCCGCAGCATAGAATCGCGGCGGACGGCCCCCACGTCGGTCGGCCGCGCGGCGTAGAAAACGATGAAAGGACCCAGTCTGCCATGTCTGCCAATACCCTGCTGGAAGAGTTGAAAATGCTGAAGCCCGCCTCGGCGAACGAGGCAGCCCTGCTCCGGGCGGTCAGTTTCCTCCTGGAGCGGGAGGGGAAACAGGCGTCGACGACCAAGGCCGGTGTGCCGCTGCGCGACGCCATGGAAGACCGGGACTGATCGTGCATCGCGGCGTGCTGCCATCAAATTTCCTATCAGTAGTCAGCGGTGGCCGCGGCAAAGGAGAAGTGCCTGTTCGGTGGCGCACGTCAGCGCACGTTAAATCGAGGCGAAGTTAACCTCGCCGCCGCAACACTTCAATCATCTCGCCAAGCACGGGCAAATCTTACTGTGCCGGCGCGCCGACGTTTCTTGCGCTGCCGAAGCCAAGCATCGGCAAGAAGATGAACGGCAATAGCAAAATGCCGATAGCGAACCCGGCACCCTGACCGTCGGCAAATCATCAGGGGTCAGGGACAGCGCCGGGATAAACCGGCTTGGAATTGGGAATGAAAGAGTCCTACAGAGAAGACCTAGCCAGTTACTCTGGCCTCGAACCGTACGCTGGCGATGGTAACGTCGCGGGTGTGGCATCGGCGAGAGGAAACGCAGGCCAGCCCACCCAGAGGGTACCCGGCTCCGAAATCATCACTTCCGTGTGCCGATCTAGTCCTGACGTCGAGCCGGCAACATCGTCGCCCCCGATATTGGTGAGGAATCGACGGACGCGGCGGAGTCAGGAGTCGTTGATTGGCGAAGGTTGTGTCGTTCGGCTGCTCCGACCATGCCATGAGCACGACGAACTGATGAAGCGGGCAGGCTGAATCGCGCTCTGAATCGACGGGAACTCCCGCGCCAAGAACGTCCGCATGGATGCAGACTACGAAGCCCTCGCCATGAACGAAATCGCCGTGCAAGCAATGGGCAACGACGAACTCAAAGTCATCGCCGCCGAACTCGTCACCAGCGTGCGCCAAAGCGTCTCAATCGACGGGACCGTCCGCGCATCCGCGCGAGCCAAGATCCGCGCAAGCCAAGATCCGCGCGAGCCAAGATCCGAGTGATGGTCCGCCACATTCTGAAAAAGCACGGCTACCCACTCGACCTGCAAGCCGAGGCGACGAAGTTGGTGCTGGAGCAGGCCGAGGTGCTGTGTGCGGATTGGGCGATGTAGCGTGTGTTGGCTCTCGCTGCGGGGACGCGATAACGATGCTAATCGCCCACGAACCCGTATTCCACCAAGACGATGGAACAAACTCAATTTTAGTTTCGTTGTGTTTCGCGTTCGGCTTGTCGAGCTGGGAAATCGACCGCGACCAACTTTTGAGCCTGCTCGTCCCAGGCGTATTCTTGGTAGTACGGCAACATTGGCAAGTGAATCCCGTCCGACTCATCCGGCTTGATGATCTCGCTGACAAACTCAGCATGAGCGAGCGGTTTCGGATCATTGATACTTTGTGCGTTTCGCAGTTGGATCGCGTGCTCGACAGCCATTGCGGCGATTTTGGCGACGGAGGTCCGATAGGCGTCCGCACTTTGCAGCAACGGATTAGTCGACTCGATCTTGGTGCTCGCCAACACTCCGCCGTCGGCCAGAGCCTGATTGAGATCCAAGACGTTTTGTGTCGTCTTGTTGAGAATCCCGCGTGGTGTTGCGTCATCCGCGGCCACGCCGGGAGTCGACGACTTGGCTGTCTCCGCCGTCGGGCTGATACGTAAACAGCCGGCCACAGAAACGAGTAACAAGGTCAGTAATGACCCGCGGAGAATCTTCATCGGTTGATGCCTTGAAGCCTTGAACACGGAGCGTAAAAAATCGCGCGTCCTCTGGCATCGATTATAACCAATTAGCTCGTGCCAGCAGCCGCACAGCACCAATTGCCAATATCTAGCCGACGAATTGAACGCAACGGATCACGCGACGCGCAGGGGCAGCGACGCCGGCGGGAGTCGAACCCGCTTGAAGCTGTAGACCAACGCTTCGCGGCGGTGCCCCAGGCAGCCGCCATACCGTCTGGCTCCAGCGTCAGTTGTTAGTCGTTCAATACCGCGAACAGAGCAGCATCATGCCGGCGTCCATTGAGCAGAAGCCTCTGGCGAAGAACTCCTTCACGAACCGCTCCCGCCTTTTCGGCGACTCGCTGACTCGCGATGTTTTCCATCGACATGATTATCTCGACACGATGCAGCCCTTTCTCGGCA
Organism: Planctomycetota bacterium; assembly: GCA_027622275.1. Lineage (GTDB taxonomy): Bacteria > Planctomycetota > Planctomycetia > Pirellulales > Pirellulaceae. Next base: position 4,584 of record JAQBZB010000411.1, read on the forward strand.
AAGGCCCATTGGCACAAATTGCGAGTCGCTTCCGTGGCAATTCCCAGCCCCGTCAGAGAAGACCGCACCCAGTAACCGAGTTCGCCAACTCCGTGCAACGAGTCGAGGCGATGGAATCCACATGTTCCGAGTAGCCGTCCGCTAGAATCGACAATGACGAACGACCAATTCTCGCCGCGCTCCCATGCACTTGGCCGGCCTTCAACCCACGTAGCTGCGTCCTGACGCGAGTAATTTGCATGGCACCACGACATCCAAGGAGATAGTTCCGCTTTGGATTCCATCACCGCCTCGTAGATGAACTTCGACCAGCTTTCCATTCGCACCTCGTGTGCGGTCGACCAAAGCAAGGCTTCGGTGCCCGGCGGGTTCCACTTCGGCCGGACAGGCTGCTTACGCAGTCGCAGCTTAGCCCGCTGCGGCGTGCGGTTCGCCTTGTGGTGGTTGCACGTCAAACAAGCCAGCACGCAGTTGTCCCACCGCGACTCGCCGCCTTGCGCACGAGGCACGACGTGGTCGATCCTGCTTCACGGGCAGGCGTGCCTACCGCTTACACCACGGACACCTTGTTGACTGACACTATGAGTTGCCAGAAGTTCAGCGGAAGGAGAGACAGTCGAACTCTCAAGGCTTGTCGCTCGACCCGACCAACCTCCGGTCGGTGCCCGGAGCCAGGCGGCACTACCAACAGCAACTACTACGCATCGTGGTCTGACCACCAAGGCAAGCGGCAGAAAAAATGCATGCGCACGACGGACAAGGCAACGGCCGAACGCATCGCGAACAAACATGAGCCCGACGCAGCGCAGCGCTGCGGCGCGATGGTGTGATTGACCCGTTCCTGGACGAGATCGGTAAAGAATCGCAACGGTCGATCAAATCGCACTTGACCGACTATGAGGCCAAGCTGAAGACGGCGAGTCCAGGCGACAACCATGTTCGCACTACGTTGAATTACGTTCGCGCGATCGCGGATGTTGCTGGCTTTAACATAGCGTCAGACATCACCGCCGATGGGGTGAACCTCTACGCTCAACAGTTACGGGACTTAGGAAGACCCGTCCGAACAGTCGAGGCATACTTGACCGCAATCAAGGGGTTTAGCAAGTGGTTGATGCAGCATCACAAGTTGCCTCGCGATCCGCTGGCGTCGGTGAAGAAACCGAATCCAAAAACGGATCGCAGACGCGAACGCCGCATGTTATTGCCCGAAGAGTGGCGTTGGCTGGAAGCAACCACGTCCGGCAGTGGAACAAACTACGGCATGACCGGATACGAGCCAGTGATGCGGTACCGCACCGGGATTGAAACCGGGCTGCGGTCAAGCGAACTGCGGAGCCTGAATCGGAGCCGGCTGTTCCTCGCCGGAGAATCCTCCTACATCACATGCAAGGCCCTTTCTACAAAGAATTCAAAACTCGCAAAGCAGTACCTTCAAACCGACTTGGCGATGCAACTCCGAGAACACATTCGCACCAAGGCTCCACAGGCTCCGGTTTTCGGACTACCAAGTACATTCGACATGGCCAATATGCTTCGAGACGATCTCGCTGCAGCCCGTCGGGTCGGGCTCGCACAAGCGAACCACGACCCAGAAGAATTGGAAAGACGCCAGCAGAGCGACTTCCTTTACGACACCAACCACGATGGTGAAGTCCTAGACTTTCACTCCCTTCGTCACACCTGCGGAGCGTGGCTTGCGCGCGTCGGCATCCACCCGAAAGCGGTTCAGGTCGTCATGCGACATTCAACGATCACGTTGACAATGGACGTCTACGGACACTTGTTTCCGGGGCAAGAAGCAGATGCCGTTACCAGCCTCAGAACTCCTGACTTGGGCTCCACGACTTTGTCTTTTGAGATTCGTGTTTCTTGGAGTGGTGC
>JAQBZB010000057.1 GCA_027622275.1 Planctomycetota bacterium
TTAAGAAATCAAGTTATGACAAATCTGGGGGCCTCGCGCTAGCCGTGTTATGAGAAATGCGGGCTAGCGCGCTTGATCGCTTGAGACGCAAGTTTTTCGGGTTTCATCACGGCGTCCGCTAGCACCGCACGCAGTTGTTCTTGACCAGCCGCAACCCATTCGCTAGCGTTCCTTTACAGCACATTGACCGTCTGCGTAACGTGACAACCAGCTTTGATCGGTATGGCGACCAGGCTTCCCGCCTTTGCCTGTTTCGCCTGTCGCAACTAGGGAGAGCCTTCGATCATGACCCAACGGATAACCTTCTTCGCTATTACGGCATGCACTTTGTTTCTTGTCGCCTGCAACAAACAAAGCGATGTTTCCAGTGCGCCGCCAGTGGCCGCTCCGTCGAGCGGCAACACAACGAGCATCGAGCCGGGAGAGATCGCCGCGGCACCGCAGGCACCCGAGTTAACACTCGGTGGAGTCGAGCCGGCCAAGGAAGACGTCTTGCTGCGTTATTACGGCGATGATCCCGACACCTTGAATCTGATCACGGGCAACGACAACGTGAGTTCGGAATTTCAACGGCAAGTTTACGACGGACTTGCCTCGCGTGCGTACGGTGATCCGAGTCAGTGGGAATCGCATCTGGCGGAGTCGTGGGAGTTCGATGAGGACAACCTGGAATACATCATTCATCTCCGCCAGGGAGTCAAGTGGCATCCGATCACGCTGCCCAACGGCAAAGTGATTCGCGATAAGGAATTCACCGCGAACGATGTTACATTCACGTTCGCTTGCGTATTGAACCGCCACGTCGAAGCAGCTTCGCTGCGCAGCTATTATTCGACCGTTGATCCCGATACGGGCGAAGAGACGCCGCGCATCGTGGTCACCAAGATCGACGACTACACCGTGTCAGTGAAGTGGACCGAACCGTACTTCATGGCGGACGAGTTCACGTTGGCGGCCGCCGTCATGCCGCGCCACGTTTACTCCGTCGACGGAAACGGCGAGCCGATTTCATTCGACTTCGCTTCCAAGGAATTTGCCGACGGCTTCAACAACCACTGGGCCAACACGACGATGTGTGGTACGGGCCCGATGATCTTCAAGGAGTGGAAGAAGGGCGAGCAGGTCGTGCTCGAAAGGAATCCCGACTTCTATGGCGAGCCCTTTTACTTCAGCAAGATCGTCTTTCAGTTCATCAGCAATCCGAACACGGCGCGGCAAAAGGCGCTGCAGAACGACCTCGATCTGGCAAGCTATTCCGAAGCCGACCACTTCATCGAGGACCAGGATCACCCGAATGTGAAGGATGGCAAAGTCAGGCTCGAAAGCTTTCGTCGCACGGCCTATCGGTATTTGGGCTACAACTTGCGGCGCCCCGTGTTTGAAGACAAGAACGTCCGCATGGCGCTCAGCTACGCAGTGCCCGTCGACGACATCATCCAACAGATCTATCACGGGCTGGCCATGCCGATGACTGGGCCATTTCTGCCCGGTGGCCAGTTTTGCAACAACGACATCAAGCCGGTTCCGTTTGATCTCGACAAGGCGAGGCAGATGCTCGACGAAGCCGGTTGGAAGGATACGAATGAGAACGGCATTCGCGATAAGATGATCGACGGCAAACTGGTTGAATTCACGTTCGACCTGATGATCTATGCGGATAGCCCTCAGTACCTGTCGATTGCGGAGATCATCAAAGCCAATTTCCGCAAAGTGGGCGTCGACGTCCAAATCTCTCCCGGCAAGTGGGCGTTGATGTTGCAGAAGTTGCGGAAGAAGGAGTTTGATGCCACGATCCTTGGCTGGGTCAGCGATTGGAAAAGTGATCCGTATCAGATCTGGCACGGCAGTCAGGCGGATCTTCCGGAAAGCTCAAACGCCGGCGGCTATAAGAACCCCGAGGTGGACAAGCTGATCGACCAATTGCGAATTACGATGAAAGAAGAAGAGCAGATCACGCTCTACCACGAGATCCACCGGCTGATTTATGAAGATCAACCGTACACCTTTCTCTATCTCGACAAAGCGATGATTGGTGTTCATTCGCGATTGCAGAACCTAGAGTTCTATCCGATGCTGCGGCCACACATGGATGCACGCGAGTGGTCTTCGTCATCGCCGCGTTTGTTCGGCAAGTAACGTTCCGCGGGTGTCTGGCACAAGAATGCCCCACGTGTACCGTAAGTTGCCGGTTGACTCGTTGACACACTTGGAATGCCGCTTGCTGTTTCCCTCGCTTTTTCTCTCCCGACGTGAAATCGGCTAAACGCCCGTGTGGACATACATCATCCGTCGACTGTTGGTGATGATCCCGACACTGTTCGGGGTGACGGTCATCTCGTTTTGCATCATGCAACTCGCCCCTGGCGATCCGATGCTCAGTCAACTCAGTTCGCAAGGCGCGGCAGGCGAATCGAGTCAGACACGGGAAGCGTACTTGATTCAGAAGCGGGACTTGAATCTCGACAAGCCGCTGATTCTGAACTTCCGCAACTTCTATGATTATCGCCGCGACCTGAAGATCGCGGCCTACTATCGCAGTCTCACGGAACAGCAAGTCGCCGAGGACCTGGCGCGGTTGAGCGCGGATCCGAGTGACCCCGAGCACGCGGCTCGCTTGCACTTTCTGCGGGCGCTGGACATCGAAGAGTTTAACGAGCGACTGCACAATCCGGCGAAACACGCGAGATTGGCGGCGGCGATTCGTGGATTCGTGCAGGTTTACTGCGAAGACATCGGCTCGTACGGTGTGCCGGCCGCCATCCAACTACTCCAGGACCCGACGCTCGACACATCGTTGAAGATTGGTTTGATCGACTGCATCAACTACATGGTGGTCGAAGCCCATCATCCCACCTACTCGCGCGATCCGTCGGACGACGAGACGCCGCTGGTCACCGCCGTCTGGCGATCCTGGTGGCAGCGCGAACAGGCAAGCTTTTCCGCGCTTCATCCGCGGCGGGTGGAAGCTTTGCAAAACGAACTCGCGGCGATGGTGGCCACCACTTCTCGGGAAGAATTGTACTCCCAGATGGAACGCTATGACCGCGGCGATGTTCCATTTTTCGCCGAGACGTTGCTGGGCGAATCGACGTTGCGCGAGAAAGTAATCGCTTCGATGCTGCTCAACCTGTACGTGGCCCGGCCGTTGGAGATGAACGTGCCGCACGATGCTGCCGCGGCGAAAGTGAACGAGGTCGTCGAGAATTGGCTCGTCCATTACGAGCCTCGCCGCAAGGATTATGAGAAGGGACTTGGCGGCAAGCTAACTGCCATGTTCACCGATACGCAATACGCCCACATGGTCTGGCGCTTGGCGACTTTTCGCTTTGGCCGTAGCGCTTTGAAGACGCGAGAACCGGTCAGTCAGAAGATTTGGGCCGCCGTGATTGTTTCGGCACCGCTGATGGTCATGTCGGAGTTCGTCATCTATTTCGTTTCGATTCCACTGGGCATTACATGTGCCGTCAACCGCGGCAGTTGGCTCGACCGGTTGATCTCCTTCAAACTCTTTTTCCTCTACTCCGTCCCGCCGTTTGTCGCGGCGATGTTGTTCTTGCTGTTCTTCTGCTACGGCGACTACGTCAAGTGGTTTCCGATGGAACGGTTGCACAGCAGTGGAGCAAGCGAGTTCGGTTACCTGCATTACACGATGGATTATCTTTGGCACTGCTTCCTGCCGGTTACCTGCTTGTCGCTATTCAGCCTGGCGGCTCTCGCGATGTACTCCCGCACCAGCATGCTCGATGTGATCGGCCAGGATTACATTCGCACGGCCCGCGCGAAAGGTGTGTCGCGCAACCGCGTGATCTACAAGCACGCGCTGCGAAACGCCTTGATTCCGATCCTGACGCTGTTCGCTAACTTCCTGCCGGCGATGCTCGGCGGGAGTGTCTTGATCGAATACATTTTTAATATCCCCGGCATGGGACGGCTGAGTTGGGAGTCGATCGAACAGAAGGATGTGCCGACGCTGATGGCGTTGATCTATGTCCAAGCCATCGTTGTCTTGGTGAGCATCTTGATGACCGACATTATGTATGTGTTCGTCGATCCGCGCATCAGCTTCGAGAGCCAAGGGAAAGGCCAATGAGCCAGGCAGCAGCCACAAGTGCCGATCTCGATGCCGCGGCAGAACGAGCCCGTAGCGAAGGCTATTGGGACATCGTCTGGCGGCAGTTCAAGAAGAATGCCGGCGCCTATTGGTCGCTCTGGCTACTGGTTCCGTTGTTCATGACTGCGATCTTTGCCCCTGCCATTGCATCGAACCAGCCATTCATCTACGTCGATGGCGACCAGACGCTCTATCCGTGGTTTCGAGCCGTCCTCAATCCCGACCAGCCTGTGGACTACTTGTTCAATATGGCGATGGTGGGTTTCTTTCCTTGGGTCGTTGTGGCGTGGTTGACCAACTCGCGCATGAAACGTCGCGCCGTGGCAGGGCGGCGCCGCGTGCTGAATGTTGTTACCCAGTACCTGGCGATCATGGCGGTCTTGTGCATTCTGTTTCTGCTGAACAGTGGCGGTGGGTATTGGTTGCGCCCGGTCAACAAGTATTGGGCGAGATCTTTCGCCACCGAAGATTACGAGGCGACTCAGTCAGGTGCCCGAATCCGTAGCGTCTATCCGCCGATTCCGTTTGGCCCGATCGAGATCGATTTGAAAGCGCGTTCGAAAGGGCCGGGTTACCGTAAGCCAGCGGATATCCAATCCGACAGCAACGATCGGGCCATTCATTGGCTTGGTACCGACAACACGGGTCGCGACGTGTTAACGCGAATGATCTATGGGGCTCGGATTTCGATGAGCGTCGGCTTCGTGGCAGTTGGGATCTACGTCACGATCGGCGTCTTTGTTGGCGCGATCGCGGGCTATTTTGGCGGCATCGTCGACATGGTCATTTCGCGACTGATTGAGATCGTGCTGTTGTTTCCCTCTTTCTTCCTCATTTTGACACTGGTCGCGCTGATCGGTCCCAGCATCTACGTCATCATGTTCGTCATCGGGATCACGAGTTGGGCGACGATCGCCCGGCTGACGCGTGGGGAAGTGCTGAAGCAACGGTCGATTGACTACACGGTCGCCGCGCAAGCGCTCGGCTCGTCCCATTTCCGCATCATCTTCCGTCACATTCTTCCCAACGCCTTGTCACCGGCGCTCGTCTCCGCGCCGTTTGGCATCGCCAGCGCAATCATCACCGAAGCTGGATTGAGTCTCCTCGGTTTCGGCGTGCGCCCGCCGGCGCCCAGTTGGGGTTCCATCTTGCAGCAAGCTCACGGCAACTACAACTACTGGTGGTTGATCGTCGTTCCCTCGCTGGCGATGTTCCTGACCGTGACCATTTACAATCTCGTTGGCAGCGGCCTGCGCGACGCCATGGACCCGAGATTGAGGATTTGACGGCGACATTACATGACTGAACCGTTGATCGAAATCACGAACCTGCAGACGCACTTCTTCACCGACGAAGGTGTTGTGAAGGCGGTCGAGAATGTGTCGCTGACGATCCCCAAAGGGGAGACTCTCGGGCTGGTCGGCGAATCGGGGTGCGGCAAGTCGGTGACAGCTTTGTCCGTCATTCGCTTGATATCATCGCCCGGACGAATTGTGGGTGGTTCGATCACGTTGCACCAAGACGATGGCCCAGTCGAACTGACGACGCTGTCCGAGCCGGAGATGCGAAAGCTGCGCGGAAGCACGATCGCCATGATTTTTCAGGAGCCGATGACGTCGCTGAATCCGGTCTTCACCGTCGGCGCACAGATCATGGAGGCGATTCGGCTGCACCAAAAGGTCGACAAAGCCGAAGCTCGTAACCGCGCGATCGAGATGCTTCGCAAAGTGAAAGTTCCCGCCCCCGAACAACGCATCAAAGAGTATCCACATCAATTCTCGGGCGGCATGCGGCAGCGTGTCATGATTGCGATGGCGCTATCGTGCAATCCACGACTGCTGATCGCCGACGAACCGACGACCGCTTTGGATGTGACGATCCAAGCCCAGATCCTCGACTTGTTGCACGAGCTGCAGGAAGAAACCGACATGTCGATCCTGCTGATCACACACGACCTCGGCATCATCGCGGAAGTGGCCTCGGAGGTCGCCGTGATGTACGCATCGAAGATCGTCGAACAGGCGCCAGTTGCCGAGTTGTTCAGCAATCCGCGGCATCCTTACACGCACGGGTTGTTCGCCTCGAAGCTAACACCGGAAGTAAAACGTGGCGCACGTCTCGTTTCGATCGATGGGATGGTTCCCAGCCCGTTGCAGTTCCCCCGCGGTTGCAAGTTCCATCCGCGTTGCCCCTACCAGCAAGAGCGCTGTCAAAGCGAAGAGCCGCAGCTTCGTGAGTTCGCACCAGATCACATTGCCCGCTGCCACTATGTTGAAGAGATTGATTACGAACAATAGTCCCATGGGTTTTCCACACATCGTTTAACGCCCCGCCGAAGGCACCGGCTTGATTGCCGCCGGCCGGTGCCTTCGGCGGGGCGTTAAACAACGAGCAGACAATGACTCCACTACTCGAAATCCAAAACCTCAAAAAGTACTTTGCCGTCCGTGCGGGCGTGCTGCAAACGGTCGTAGGGCATGTGCAGGCCGTCGATGGCATCTCGTTTCATATAACCGAAGGCGAAACGCTGGGGCTGGTTGGCGAGAGCGGTTGCGGGAAGACAACGGCAGGCCGAACGCTGCTGCGGTTGTACGAACCGAGCGAAGGCAAGATCCTGTTCGATGGCCAAGACGTCACGAACATTCATGGTCGCGAACTGCGAGAACTGCGCGCCGATATGCAGATCGTGTTTCAAGACCCATATAGCTCGCTGAATCCTCGTATGACGATTAGGAGCATCGTCGAAGAGGGACTCGTCGTTCATCGCCTGGGCAAGAAAGCCGAGCGGCTGGAGAAAGTCAAAGACACGCTCAGGAAAGTCGGTCTCGATACAAGTTACATCAATCGCTATCCGCACGAATTTTCCGGCGGCCAGCGACAGCGAATCAGCGTGGCCCGCGCGCTGGCGTTAAACCCCCGCTTCATGGTGCTGGATGAACCGATCTCGGCACTGGACGTTTCGATTCAGTCGCAAATCATCAACCTGCTGAACGATCTGAAGGAAGAGTTCAAGCTCACCTACCTTTTCATTTCACACGACCTGTCCGCGGTGAAATACATCTCCGATCGAGTGGCCGTCATGTACCTGGGCGAGATTGTCGAGACGGCCACCAGCGACGAATTGTACGTCAAGGCGCGACACCCCTACACCAAAGCCCTGCTCTCGGCGATCCCTTCGATGGATCCGACAAGCAAGAAAGAACGGATCGTCCTCGAAGGAGACGTTCCCAGCCCGATCAATCCTCCCACCGGCTGCCGCTTTCATCCGCGCTGTCCAATTGCGATGGAAGTTTGCAGTCGAGTCTCGCCCAAGCCGCTGGATCTGGACGGCCACGTCGTGCGCTGCCATGCTGTGGAGCAGGAAGAAGGCCAGATCGTCAGCATTGATCTGCCGGAACCGGTCGAGTCGTAGCGTGGGCAGTGCCCACTCCTTCAGTTTTTCTTTGCGCCTTTGCGTGAGCATTTCGGCGAGCTGTCTCACGCCAAGGCGCGAAGGCGCAAAGTGAAGACTTCGGCCCCGCTTGTTTCCGGCACGATCAATCGAGTCGTGCGGCCCAGTTATGAAATGATGCCTTAGCCCGCAGCGCTCCCACGATCATGCCAACCCCCGGTCTCTTCATCACCGGCACCGACACCAACGTAGGCAAGACCTACGTAACGGCTTTGATCGCGAAACAATTGGTAGCCGCTGGGATCCGTATCGGTGTTTATAAGCCGGCTGCAAGCGGCTGTGTTGGCGACGAAACCGACGATCCGTTCGTGCTCTGGGAAGCGGCTGGCCAGCCTGCGACGATCGAAGCCGTTTGTCCGCAGCGGTTCGCAGCACCACTGGCCCCGCACTTGGCGGCGCGAGCTGAAGGGAAAGAAGTCGATATCGAATTGCTTCGCTCGGGACTCGACTTCTGGCGAGAATGTAGCGACATCATTTTGGTCGAAGGCATCGGCGGCTTGATGTCACCGGTCAGCGAGGACGAGTACGTGGCCGACTTGGCGCATGACTTTGGCTTTCCGTTAATCGTCGTCTCTCGGAACTCGCTCGGAGTGATCAATCAGACTCTACAAACCCTGATCACGGCGTTCACCTTCCGCGACGGACTCGATGTTGCCGGAATTGTGCTGAACCATCCGCCGACCGCGCGCGACTCGAACGATCTGAGTGTGCAATCGAATGCCGCGGAGTTGGCTGCCCGCTGTATCCCTCCGATCTTGGCGACAGTCGCCAAGGGCTTTGATCGTTCCGTGGATTGGGAGTCGTTAGCAGGACACAGCTGACGGAGTCGACGAACTCCTGCCGTGCTGGCTGAGCGCGAGCGTCAACCTTCCAAACTTGCGAGGACTCAAGCCAGAACATCTTTGATCACGTGGCCGTGGACATCGGTCAGCCGTCGTTCGATGCCGTTGTGATAGAAGGAGAGCCGTTGGTGATCGAGACCTAGCAAGTGCAGGATCGTGGCGTGGAAGTCGTAGACGGTGCTGACGTCCTCGACGGCCTTGTAGCTGAATTCGTCAGTTGCTCCGTAGGTGAACGGAGCCTTCACGCCGGCTCCCGCCAGCCAGCCCGTGAAACCTGACGGGTTGTGATCCCGCCCGCTGGCTCCCTTTTGAAAAGTTGGCATCCGTCCGAATTCCGTACACCAGACAACCAGCGTCTCGCTCAGCAACCCACGCTGCTTCAGGTCCTTCAACAACGCTGCCGCCGGTTGATCGAGTACGGGACCGTGTTTGCTGTACTGTTCGTGCAGGACTTTGTGTCCGTCCCAGTTGCTGGTCCCTTCACCGCCCGTTTGGTAAGAGCCATTAAATAGCTGTATGCAACGAACACCTTTCTCAATTAAACGTCGCGCAAGAATGCAGTTGCGAGCGAACGCCGCCTTCAACTCGTTCCCAGTATCGTCCGCGCCGTACATCCTCATGATATGTTCGGGCTCGGTCGAGATATCGCTGACCTCGGGGACACTCAACTGCATGCGCGCCGCTAACTCGTAGCTGGAGATCCGTGCGGCGAGTTCCGTGTCGCCGGGAAAGCGTTCGAGGTGACGAGCGTTCAGTCGCTGGAGAAAGTCTCGCGTGGCGAGGTCCGTCTCCACGGAAATGCCAGCCGGTCGAGCAAGGTTGCGAATCGGTTTCGACGCATTGAAGTCGGTCCCTTGAAAAGCAGCGGGTAGGAATCCAGGTCCCCAATTGTTCACACTCGACTGCGGAGTCCCTCGCGGATCGGGAATCGCGACGAATGCAGGCAACTCCTGGTTCTCGCTGCCAAGTCCATATGTCACCCAGGCCCCGATGCTGGGAAAGCCGTCCAGCGTGAAGCCCGTGGACATGAAGTTCTCGCCGGGGCCATGTGTGTTCGTCTTGCTGGTCAGCGAGTGGATGAAGCACATCTCGTCCGCGAGTTCGGCCAAATGCGGAACGAGTTCCGAAATCATCTTGCCCGACTCACCGCGCGGTTTGAATTCCCACGGGCTCTTCGTGAGGTTGCCTTGTTGGCCTTGAAAGGTAACCAACTCGTCGCCGCCGGGCATTGGTTGACCGTGCCGCGCGATCAACTCCGGTTTGTAATCGAACGTATCGACTTGACTGCACGCGCCCGCACAAAATATCACCAGGACGTTTTTTGCTTTGGCCGCGAAATGGGGCGATCGTGGAGCGTTTGGATTCGCCGGGTCGATGGTTGGGCGAAGCGGCGTCTTTACCCCCGCGCCGCGACGCTCGGCGCCAAGCAAATGGTCCGCCTGCAAGAGCTGAGCCAGCGCGATGCCGCTGAGGCCATAACCCATGTCGTTCAGGAAGGAACGGCGGTTGAACAAGTGTCGGCCGACGAAGCAAGAGGAGTCTGTCATGAATCAATCCGATGCTTCCAATGTCCTGGGTCGCGGCTATGGTGATGCAGGGCGAAGATCCTCACGTAATCACCGAGGGCGGCGAAGTACAAGTCAAACGGGAAACCGGGCACGCGGCAACGCTGAATGTCTGCCTCGACGATCGGGAACCTGCTTGCATCCGCCTCAATGAACTTCAAGCTTCTCTTGATCGCCGCTGTCAACCCTTCCGCGGCTCGCACCGATTGTGTTGTGTAATAGTCAACAGCATCGCGAATGTCCGTGAAGGCCTCTTCGTGATAGATCAGTCGCATCGGGCAGCCCCGTTCAGGAAGTCCATCACATCTTCATGGCTGACCTCTTTGGCCGTGCCCTGCCGCATCTCCTCCGCCCGACGACGCACAATTGCCATGACTCGCTCCTGATGCTCCGGAGTCGGCTCGGCTTCGTTGATGCTGTCGTTCAATCGCTGAACCAACTCGACGCGTTGATCGATTGGTAGCGACAATGCATTCTCGGCGGTCTGCTGAAAGTCAGCTGGTGGTCGGGATTCAGTACTCATCGTTCGACTCCTTCACGGGCATTATAACTGACTCGGCAATTGATCGGCTATGGAATGAACAGAAATTCGTTGGCTTTCAACAGGGCACGGGACAATCGGCCGCGGGCGCTGGTGACAAACCTTGTGCGACTCGGTAATCCCTCATGGCCCTTGCAACGGACGCCAACGTACTTCGTGCATGTTCGGCCACTGTTTGGTTGTCGCCAGCGGAAAGATCAAGCAACTCGTGGACGAGAAGCCGAACCGTCTTTGAACTCCCCGGAGACACGAGTTCGTCGAGGTGTCGACCTACGTGTTCTCCGTCACGGAGTCTTTGAAGCGATTCAACAACGACTTCGTGTGACAATTCTGAATTGGCGGTAACCACATCGACCAGTACTCCCAGTACGTAACTGTGCTGCGAATTAACAGCCGACGCCGAGTCTGTGTTCAATCGATTTCCCGAAGGATCCGTGTTCTTCTCAATATCTGCCAGCAGGCGACGAAGCCGGGGAACCGACGCGTTCGCTGCCTCAGGGTTGGCTTTTACAACACGCCCAATGGCGTGAACCGTGTAACCGAACTGTCGCTTTTCGAGCATCCCGACCAGGACTGGCATCACCTCGGCGGCACGGCTGGGATGATGATGAACAAGGTCGCCCAAGACTTCGGTAACAGCCAACTGAACCGAGAGTTCGGGATCCTCAGCCAGTTGAATCAACCGTGGCAAACCGAAGGCGACCGCCGCTTCGCTCGGAGCCCAGTCCTCGTTGAATGGATGACCGTATCGATCAAACGCATATACTGTTCTTCCTCGGACTTCGGGATCCTCGTGATTCAACATCCGCTCCAATTCCGTCGCATTTTCCGGGTCTTCCCATCCGTCTCGAACCAACAGGTACGAGCCGAATCTGTTTAGATATTCAGCCGTCCGAAGATCTGGCTCCGCACGAAAAGCTTCAAGCAGCTTCGATATATCGGCCTTCGTGAAGCTGTCGCGAGCGAAAGCGCGAACTTCGTAAGCGGCGTATCCTGGCTCGCGAAGCCGAATCAGAAATTCGTCGACCGATTTGATCGGCTCGCCCCGTACCTCCCGTCGTTCAGTCGACGCGGGAAAGACCACCTTCTGTGGACGTGCGAAATGGGCCTCGCCAATCGCTTCGATCAATTGTGTGGCTTGTTGTGGGTCGAGATCGACCTCCTCAGTAACAATCTCGACGACCCCGGCGAGCGTCTCCTCCCATGGCGCGTGGGCATCCCAGAGAATACGCCCGAATGGATCTTGCGCTTGCACGGCACACGATTCAGAGAGTGGACTCAGAAGGTCCCTCGTCTGCCGTCCCAAGCCGTTCGTCACGTGAATATCAAGGATCTGCAACGACTTCAAGGATTGAAGAGCGATGGCATTGTCTGGAGTGATGCAATCGCTGTCGATTTCCAAAGCCGTGAGAGACGCTAGTCCGGCCAGCGATTTCAGGCCTTCCGCCGTGACTGCGGTGTCGAAGATGTTCAAGCTTTTGAGAGTAGTCATGCCTGACAAACGCGACAGGCCTTCGTCGGTAATCGCCGTTCCACGGATCGACAACGCCGCCAGACGCAATGCCGAGAGACGAAGATCGTCGTCCGCAAATGTCGACTCGTTCAACGATAAGTTGCGAAGGTTCGTTAGCCGGCCAAGAGCAAGATAGTGTTCACGGTCAAGCGTTGCTCCGTCGAGATTGAGCCGCTGGATCGTTGTGAAATCGGCCAGGCGATCAATGACCTCACCGGTGATTGTCGCTTTACTAAGGTCGACGGCGATCATCGGCTTGACGACGTCTGATGGGCCGGCCGGAGCCAAAACGATCTGCCCGCCCAGTTGCCGCACATCTTCTAAGAACGCTTCTTGTGCGAGTTCAAGTACGCGGGTGCGCTGGCCGTGCCGCACTCTCGCCACGATCGTAATCGAAATGGGGATTAACAACACCGCGAGCAGAATAACGAACGGCAGAATGTGGCTGCGTTGACGACCGGTGTCGCTCATGGGGCACGATGTTTCAATGACGGGATGCCGAGTGCATCGCAGACCGTCAAGATGGAGTCGCGAATCGCTTCCGCTTCGAGACGCCTTGGAGGAAACCGTCACAACGATCGCGAAGAGGCATCAACGGCGAGCAATTGAGCAAGCGCAGTGCCGCTCAAAGATCGGCGGCTGAGCAGATGCACTCCCCGCGGGCTACTTGGCATGATCCCGCTCAACTCCGGTTCGAACCGTACTCAGGATGTTGGCTGTGGTGCTTGACGGTAAGGATCTTAATCGTCGTGCCCAGTCGCGAGAAATGAATATCATAAGGAAACCGGGGCAATGGACACCGCTGAATTCCGGCACGCACTGCATTGAATCGGTCTGGGGTTCGGAGGATCTGATCGACTGCGGATCGAAGAGATTCCCTGAACTTCACTGCACTCCGTTTTAATCTTTTCCAGTAGAACGTCACAGCCTCGACAACGTCCTGCTCTGCCTCCCAATGGTACGTCACTCGCATTCGATTATTTTCCGAGTGCTTTCCATCACGTCTTCATGCGAGACTTCATTTGCCGTTCCGTTCTGTAACTCCTGGAGCCGCCTTCCCGCGATTGCGAGGACATCCGCCTCGTACGCCGGATCGACGGGTGCATCAACGCTATCCCAGAGCCTTTGAGCCAACTCGACTCGCTGGTCAATCGGCAGCAATAAGGCATGATCTGTAATCTGTTGAAAGTCTGCGGCTGATCGGGGTTCTGGACTCATGGCATACGCTCCTTTGCTCCTACTATAACTGTTTTGGCAACAGGCTGGCTATGGAACGAACAGGAATTCGTTGGTGTTTAGCAACGCCCGTGTCACGTTTGTCAGCCCATGATCGCTGGCGATAGCGACCGCATCGTGCAATTCCCTCTCGCCCGGCTGGCGGCCAAAGCAAAGCCGGAACGCCAGCTGGATTCGTTGCTCGGGCGTCTCCGCTTCCTGTTCCAACCGCTTTGCCAACAGCTCCGCTTGCTGCAACATGAATTGGCTGTTGAAAAGATTCAACGCTTGTAGCGGTGTCGTGGAACGACTTCGCTTCGGCATCACTTGGCTCAAATCGGGGCAATCGAAATCGCCAAAAACAGCGTCGCGTTCTTGCCGGACCTTCGTCATGTAGATCATCCGCCGCCAGTCCTCGGGGCCAAAGCTCTTCTTTGGGAAGTAGTGACGAACATTTTCCAGCTCGACCTCAAAGCCGCTGAAACCCGGTCCGCCCATGATTGGATCAAGAACTCCGGTGACGGCCAACACGCAGTCGCGGATCGCTTCGGCTTCGAGACGTCGAGACGGGAAACGCCACAGCAGCCGCGCAGCAGCATCGACCTGCATCGCTTCCTGATTCGGCGAGTTTGCTTGGCGAAACGTGCCAGATGACAAGATGAGTCGGTGAATATGCTTGATCGACCAACCGTTGCTCATAAACTCGACCGCGAGCCAGTCGAGCAATTCCGGATGCGATGGGCTAGTTCCGTTCGCCCCGAAATCGCTCGGAGTATCGACGATTCCGGTACCGAAGTGATGCTGCCAAATGCGATTGACTATCACGCGCGCGGTCAATGGATTCTGCGCATTGGCAATCCAATTGGCAAACGCGACGCGTCGCTCCTGCTCGGGGCTGTTGGTTTCTAAACCTAGCGTTCCGATTACTTCTAACGCGTCCGGAGTGACTTCCTCGCGCTTGGCTGTCGGTTCGCCGCGATACAGGCGATGCGTTGGCCCGGGTTGCACGAATGTTCCCGCATAGATCATCAGGCTTTGCGACAGCCGATCTCGCTCCTGTTCGGCACGCGTGAGTTCGGCAAACAGTTGCTTTCCCTTCGCTGCGACCTCATCAGGCAATCCGTCGAGATTGATCGAAGCAATGGAAGCGTCCTTCGCATAGGGCAGGCGATCGCCGGACGAGGCGATTGGTTTCCAGTCGCCCGGCTCGACGGCCGCTTCGATCTTGTACTGCGTCGCCAAGCGGTCCGTGTATCGGCCCTCGCGGTCGCGTGCCCACTCGATGCGCTCGATCGTCTCGGCGCGAGGCAATTCGATCTCGACCCAGCCTGATCCGGCTTCGTTCGAGATCCAACTCCGGCCGTTACCGTACTTGCCGTCGTTGATGTGTTCTAGCTTATGAATCTCGTAGCCCGGCAATGAACTCGAGCAACTCGCTTTCGCGCCGCCTTCAGCCAACGCGACGTTCTTGTCGCCTGCGAAGATCTCCAGTTCATCGATGCACGGTTGGCTGGAGTTCGTCGCCAGTACCGTAAAACGCACAAAGCGAGCTTGAATCGGAGCAATGGTCTCGACGTTGCGCGAAGCGTCCACGGCGGTTCGATAGCCGTGATCCGACATCCATCGCTGCACTTGGTCGCGAAGTGTCGTGACGCGATTCGTTACCGATGCCAGCTTCTCCTGGTTCTCTCGCGACAGCGGCACTGCTCGATCCGCATGTTGCACGCCGGCGAAGACGGCTTGGATCGAGTAATAGTCTCGCTGCGTGATCGGATCGAACTTGTGATTGTGGCAGCGCGAGCAGCCAAGCGTCAGGCCGAGAAACGTCGTGCCGGTCGTGTTGATGATGTCGGCGAGTTCATCTTGCCGTTGCATCAGCGTGAGATTGATGTCTTGACTCTTCACGAGATCGTGCGGGCCGGCAACCAGATAGCCGGTCGCGACATCGGCTCCCAACGCATCGCCCGCAATTTGTTCTTTGATAAACTGATCGTACGGTTTGTCGTCGTTCAGCGATTGGATGACATAGTCACGGTAATGCCACGCGTTGGGCCGCTCGCGATTCGTTTCAAAGCCGTGTGTTTCGCCGAAGCGGATCACATCGAGCCAGTGTTGCGCCCAGCGTTCTCCGTAGCGCGGACTGTTCAATACGCTTTCGATCAGATTCTCGTAAGCCTCGTCATTCGCATCGGCGACGAAGTGATCGACTTCTTCCGGCGTCGGAGGCAAACCGTGCATGACCAGGTACAGTCGGCGGATCAAGGTGGCTCGATCGGCCCGGGGCGACGGCGAGAGATTTGCCTCGTTCAGCTTGGCCGCAATAAACGCATCGATCGCGTTCGCGCCCCAGTTGCCGTTCCGCGGCGGCGGCTCTGGCCGTTCCACTGGTTGAAACGACCAGTGATCAGTTGTCAACTTCGCCGCTGGGCGTTCGGGCATCTTCGCGCCCTGATCAATCCACGCCCGCAGCAGCGAGACCTCTCGTTCCGTGAGCCGTTCGCCTTCGGGCGGCATGACACGATCCGGATCGAGTCCGCTGACGAGCCGGATCAAATTACTTTCGTCGCTCTTGCCGGGAACGACCGCAGGTTCGCCGAGATCACCACCTGTGAGCAATGTCGCGCGGACATCGACACGAAACTCGCTCTCCTGCTTGTTCGATCCGTGACAGCCGAAGCAGTGCTGCTTGAAGATTGGTTTGATATCGCGTGCGAAGTCGACCTCTTTTACGTCACTTTCCGGCGTCTCGACCGCGACGGCAGGCGAGACCAACACAACGGCGAAGAGAACTGTCAAGAAGATGGCTGTCAAGAAGATGGGGACCGGACTGCCATGTTCTTGACAGCTATCTTCTTGACTCGCTTCCTTGGTACACGGATGGTGCGACATGGAAAGTGCGTGTGGCATAATTGTTAGCGCAGGGTTCTGGGCAGATGGACTTCCCCTATCATAACGCGTCGGCACCTGGAAGTTCCAGATTGGATCAATTCTTGCATCCGAGGGCTCCCGCACGAGATAATGGTGTTCGCTGCCTCAACTGACGAATTGTTTCAATTTTAACAGAAGGAAACGGAGGTAACGAAGAGTAAGATACACCAGCGTACTCCATTCCCTTCGTTTCCTTGGCTTCCTTCTGTTCAACGTTCCACCTACCGCGTGAGATGTTTGATGATGCGAGTGTTCGACCACACGACGACAATCGCTCTTGCGATGATGTTTCTGGCGGCTGTTGCGTCGCGTGGTGATGAGCCGCATTGGGCGTACCAACCGATCGTGCGACCTGCGTTGCCGTGGGTCGAGAATCCAGAATCGTGCGCGGCTCCGATCGATTGCTTCATCGCGAAACGGTTGGAAGCGGAGGGAGTTCACACGGCAGACGAAGCGGATCGCGTGACGCTGATTCGGCGCGTGAGTCTCGACGTGATCGGCTTGCCGCCGACGCCGGAAGAAGTGCGGGAGTTTGTCAACGACGATCGGCCAGGAGCCTACGAGCGGGTGGTTGACCGATTGCTTGCCTCGCCACACTACGGCGAGCATGGGGCGCGGCCTTGGTTGGATCTTTGCCACTATGCCGACACCGACGGTTACTTGACGGATCAAACAAGGCCCGTGGCTTGGCGATATCGAGCGTGGCTCGTTGACGCGTTGAACGCAGGCATGTCGTTCGATCAGTTTACGATCGAGCAACTGGCGGGAGACTTGCTGCCCGATGCGACCGCCCGTCAAAAGCTGGCGACGGGCTTCCTGCGCCAAACGCTCAGCAATCGTGAGGGCGGAGCCGATCCGGTCGAGTTTCGCGTGAAGCAAGTGCTCGATCGCACGTCGATGGTCGGCGAGATCTGGATGGGGCTGACCGTCGGCTGTGCCCAGTGCCACGATCACAAATTCGACGAGATCTCGCAGCAGGAGTTCTACGAGTTGTACGCCTTCCTCGACGCCGCCGAAGAGATCAACATCGACGC
Organism: Planctomycetota bacterium; assembly: GCA_027622275.1. Taxonomy (GTDB): domain Bacteria; phylum Planctomycetota; class Planctomycetia; order Pirellulales; family Pirellulaceae. The sequence continues at coordinate 17,201 of JAQBZB010000057.1, forward strand.
ACCGCTGCCATCGGAGCGCGAACCGTACGAGGCGGCGTTGCCCGAGTATCATCGTCAGCGACAAGAGTTGCTTGCGCCACTCGCCGTCGAAATCAACGAGCTGCAACGCCGCTGGGAGGAGAAGATCCTCGCGGCGCGCGACAATCCGGGGGAAGACTGGTATTGGGACCGTCAGTGGGAACTGGTCGGTCTGGTGTGGGGCGGAGGACTCGGCGAAGGTCAGCTCGAAGGTTGGCAGATTGTGATGCTTGACCCGGCCAAGCGGTCGCAGCTTCAAAAGGATCGGCTGCTCGATTACTTCGTTCCCAAAGCCGATACAGTCGACGCCGCGAAAGCGAAAGAGCTGAAATTGGGTGAGTTGAACGCCGAGCTGCGGAAGCTCCAGGCCTCGCTGCCGAAAGTGACTCGCGCTCCGACAATGATGCAAACACAAAACCCGCACACGACGTTCGTTCACCTCGCGGGCGATTTTCGTGATCGAGGCGACGATGTTTTGCCCGACACGTTGGATGTCTTGCCAGCGCTGAAGGAGGAACGTCGCGATCGGTTGGCTTTAGCACAGTGGTTGGTCTCGCCCGAACATCCGTTGACGGCTCGAGTCGCCGTGAACCGCATGTGGCAACAGTTCTTTGGTCGCGGGATCGTCGCGACCGCCGGCGACTTCGGAGTCCGCGGTACGCCGCCGACACATCCCGACTTGTTGGATTGGCTGGCCACCGAGTTCCTTCGCAGCGGCTGGGACGTGAAGGGGCTGCAGCGTCTGATCGTCACCTCGGCGACGTATCGCCAAAGTAGCCATCTCGCTCCGCGAGATGCGCCTCATGCTAAGGACTTAACGTTGGAGAAGGCCGTGGCGATCCAGACGTCGCGTCAAGCAGGCTCATCTCGCGGAGCGAGATGGCTACTTTCAAAGCAAACACCCTTGCGGTTGTCCGCCGAGCAGATTCGCGACGCGACGCTACTGACGAGCGGTTTGTGGGATTCGCGAGTGGGCGGGCCAAGCGTCCGACCGCCGCAACCGGCCAGCGTTTCGGAAGAGGGATACGGCAACACTTGGGAAGCGAGCGCAGGGGGCGATCGGTATCGGCGAGGCCTTTACACGTGGGTGCAACGGACGTCGCCGTTTGCGATGCATATTACCTTTGACGCGCCGAACCCAAACCACATTTGCACGCGGCGCGATCGCTCGAACACGCCACTGCAAGCGTTGACATTGCTGAACGATCCCGTCTTTCACGAGGCTGCGGCGGCGCTGGCGCAGCGCGTGCAGAGGGAAGTCGACGGCGACGATCAGCAGCGGATCACACACGCGTTCCGATTGTGCCTGGCTCGCGATCCGAAGCCAGAAGAGCTGGCAGTACTGCGTGGCTTGCTGCAACAATTGCGCGATGATCCGGAACTGAACACGCCGGCCACCGGGACGGATTCATCCGACCCGGCACCAGCCGCCGACCCTGCTTGGACGATGCTTTGCAGTGTTCTATTCAATCTGCACGAGTTCGTAACGAGGAACTGACATGGAGTGGCGTGACCTACTCGCGTTTCAAAACCGACGCTGCTTTCTCCAGCACACGGCTGGCGGACTAGGCAGCATCGCGTTGTCGCAGCTGCTGGCGGATACCACGTCGGCGGCGGTCGCGAGCCCGTTGGCTCCGCGCCCTCCGCATTTCAAGCCTCGGGCGAAAAACGTGATCTTCATCTTCATGTCGGGCGCGCCGAGTCAGTACGACTTGTATTTGCCCAGGCCTGAGATGCAGCGATTGCATCGACAGCCCGTTCCTGGTTCATTCCTGCTGAACCTGAACGACGCCTTGATCAAAGGGAGCGCTCAGGTCTTTGCCAGTCCGCGAAAGTTCTCCAAGCATGGCGAATGCGGCATGGATTTTTCGGATTATGTGCCGCATCTGGCAACCTGCGCGGACGAGTTCTGCATGGTGCGGTCGCTGCACACCGATGTTTCGAACCACCACCCGGCCCAACTCATCATGAATTGCGGCGTGCCGCTGTTTGGCCATCCGTCGATGGGCTCTTGGGTGACGTATGGACTGGGCAGCGAAGCGAACGATTTGCCGGGCTACGTCGTGCTGTTGTCGAACTCGGGAGAAGGAGTCGACGGCGGCTCGTCGTTGTGGAACAACGGCTTCCTGCCGTCGGAGTATCGCGGCGTGAACTTCCGCAGCAAGGGCGATCCGATCTTGCACTTGACGTCGCCGCCGGGGACCAGCCGTCGCGCACAGCGATCGCGTCTGGATGCCATTCGAACGCTCAACGAATTGCGCTTGCAAGACACAGGTAACAGCGAGATCGAATCACGCATCGCGGCTTACGAGTTGGCTTATCGAATGCAGGCGGCGGCACCCGAGCTAGTGGACCTGTCGGACGAGACAAGGACAACACGTCAGATGTACGGAATCGACCATGAAACGACGGAGCCGTTCGGCACCAACTGTCTGCTCGCTCGGCGGATGGTCGAGCGGGGCGTCCGCTTCGTGCAACTGTATCATTCGACCTGGGATGACCATTCGAATCTGAATACGAAGCTGAAGAAGAATTGCGACATGACCGATCAGCCGGCGGCGGCGTTAATCAAGGACTTGAAACAACGCGGCTTACTCGACGAGACGCTGGTGATTTGGGGCGGCGAGTTCGGCCGGACGCCGATGAATGAAGTCCGCCGCGGCAACACGCCCGGCAAGGAAGGACGCGACCATCATCCGTTCGCCTTTACCATGCTCCTGGCCGGCGGCGGTATCAAGGGCGGACAGATGGTTGGGGAGACCGACGAGCTGGGCTATCATCCTATCAAGGATCCGATTCACGTTCACGATCTACAGGCGACGATCCTGCATTGTCTGGGAATGGATCACCAGCTGCTGACCTTCCGGCATCAGGGACGCGATTTCCGCCTGACGGATGTGGGCGGCAATGTCGTTCAGAAGCTGCTGGTTTGAACGCGTCTGTGTACGATGGCCTTCCACGGCCGTCGTGAAGCAATCGACGGCCTTGGAAGGCCATCGTACGAGTTTTACGCATGCACCGGCGTCAGCCACTGCTCGAACTCGCAGTGAACTTCGAACCGTCGGGTGTCGTCTTCCGTCGCTTGACTCCGGCAGCCGACGACTCGCGCCGAAGCGTATCGCGGCTGCTGCGAGCTGCCCATCATGATCAGCAACCAATCGCTGCTCGGCCAACGCGTGGTCGTGAACGACACACCCGTGTGCGATAGATCCAACGCTTTCACCGGACGTAGTTCCGACTTGGTGGGCAGAGTCCCGTTATGCTCGATCACGCCCAACACGGCTCCGTACGAAACGCGAGCGGAATTTCGTCGATCGTTGTCTTGTTCCATGTCGGCTGTTAAGAGTGTGAGCATCGTCGAAATCCTGTTTGCGCGGTGATCGAACGCTCGCGAGGTGCTCTGGGTATATACGTTGGCGCTTTCCCTTTGTCCAACGGGGCGAGCTGTCGCGGCTGGCCAACTGACGAATGAAGGGATTGCGCCGGTTATAAAGCCATGAAGTGCCGAGTTGCGAGGGGAAGTCGCGCTCAACGCGGTTCGACGCTCAGCTCGTTGTGTTGCTGCTGCATCGCGTCGGTGTACCGCGAGTAGGCGGCTTCGTCGCGGCGACAGCTGAGGCCGCGAAAGACCATCGCGAACGCTCGCCGTTGACGCGCACTCGATCGGTTCGGTTCGGCACGATGAATCGTCTCGCCCTGGTGAACGACGAGATCTCCGGGTTGGAGCAGGATCGTTTGTTCATTGGCAACGTCTTCCGAGCCGTAATCCGTGATGCCCTGCGAGAAACCAAGCACCTTGGTCGCCGCGTGAGGCCGGATTCCTCGTCGGTGCGAGCCAGCGACATAGCGCAAACAGCCGTTCTCTTCATCGACCGCGTCCAACGCCAGCCAGAGCGTCGCGACATTCGCCGGGCGAAGGCAAAAGTAGTAGTTGTCTTGGTGCGGCGGCGTCGGATGTTCGGTGCCGGGCGGCTTGTTGAACCATTCGGGCTCTTGGGATTCGGCAGGTTCACCGATCAGCGACTCGGCGAGCGAGTTCCACCGTGGGTCGCGACGGTAATCGTCGAAGAACGCGTCCTTTCCCATGTGCTGCAGCTGTTTTAATGTCTTTGGGTTCGATCGGTCCTGATAGAATGCGTCGCTGGATGGTAGGCGAGGAACGACCTCTTGAATGTAGCGGTCGAGGTTGTCCGTGAGGACTCGCAGCGACTGGTGATCGAGAAAATCACGGACGACGACAAAGCCGTCGCGATCGTAGCGTTGTTTCGCATCGTCTGGGATCACGGTATTCTTGCTCCAACACACACAACTCGTTCCCAGGCTCCTGCCTGGGAACGCCATGTCTTGCAGGCTCCCGCCTGCTCCTCGGGCACAAGCGAGGCGGGAGCCTCGCGAGCAGTGGGTTCCCAGGCGGGAGCCTGGGAACCAGAATAATAGCGGTGCGTTACATCATACTGTGTCATCCTTGAATAGAACAACATCCATCCGGAGACAAACGCCATGCGGTATCGCAACGTCGACAAATCGATGAAGCTCTTTGAGCGGGCATGCGAGCTGATCCCTGGTGGAACGCAATTAATAAGCCGCCGCCCGACGCGATTTGCCTGTGGCGTGTCGCCGGTCTATGCCGAACGGGCGACAGGTTCGAGGTTTTGGGACATCGATGGCAACGAATTCATCGATTGGGTCAGCGGCATCGGGGCGATCATTCTCGGTTACTGCGACGGCGTGGTTGACCGGGCGGTGTGCGAGCAGATCTCGAAGGGAACGATGTACTCGATTAACCACGAGCTGGAAGTCGAGTTGGCCGAGGAGTTGGTCAAGACGATTCCCTGTGCCGAGATGGTCCGGTATGCCAAAGGCGGCGGCGAAGCCTGTGCGATCGCGGTGCGGATTGCGCGCGGGGCGACGGGGCGCGACAAGATTCTGTTTTGTGGCTATCACGGCTGGCACGATTGGTACCTCGCGGCGAACTTGCGGGCCGATGCCAGTCTCGATGCGCATCTCTTTCCCGGCATCGATCCGACGGGCGTGCCGAAATGCCTCGCGGGCACGGCCATCCCGTTTCCGTACGGTGATCTCGATGCATTGGGAAACTCGTTGGACGATCATCGTGGCGAGGTTGCGGCCGTGATCATGGAACCGTTTCGAACTGAGTTGCCGCCGGACGGCTATCTCGCGGGAGTCGCCAAGCTCGCGCGAGAGCACGATGTCATCCTGATCTTTGATGAAGTCTCGACGGGCTTTCGGCCAACCGCTTCCGGTGCGCAGCCACTGGTCGGCGTGACTCCCGACATGGCTGTCTTTGCCAAGTCGATCTCGAACGGATATCCGATGGGAGCCGTCGTCGGTCGCCGCGACGTAATGGAAGCAGCGGGCCAGATGTTCATTTCGAGTACGTACTGGAGCGACACGATCGGGCTTCGCGCGGCGCTGACGACCCTGCGAGAAGTGCGACGGCGCGATGTGCCGAAGATCGTGCGTCACATTGGGACGACGCTGCAAGCGGAGATCACGGCCGTCGCCCGCGAAACCGGCCTGCCCGCACGATGTGAGGGCTTGGCGTTTCATCCCCACCTGACTTTCGAGACCACAGACCTGCAACAACACTCCCAGTTGTCGACGCTGTTCATTCAGGAAATGGCGAAACGAGGCTGTCACGGATACACCTCGTTTTATCTGAACGCCGCACAAACAGGCGCGGATATCGAACAAACGATCACCGCCGCCCGGGAGGCGTTTCAAATCATGGTGCGCGGTCGGGATCAAGGCCGGCTCGATGAATTGCTTGAATGTCAGCAACAAGTCGAATCATTCCGCCGACTCGTCCGCTGAGCCATCCGCCAACTCGCCCGCCGTGCCGTCTTCCATCAGCTTCACTCCCTCTTTGACAAACCGATAGCCGACGTCACGGATGGTGAGGAAGTGCCGAGGTTTGGAGGGTTCGGATTCGAAAATGACGCGCAGCCTCCGGACGAATTGATCGACCGCGCGCGTGGTGGCGGTGGCGGCCATGCCCCAGACTTCGACGAGCAGCTCTTCGCGGCGGATCACTCGCCCTTCGTTCTCGAAGAAATAACGAGCCAGCTTCATTTCTTGTTCGGTCAGTTTGGCGGGTTTATTATCCACCACGACTTCATAGGTTTCGAAGTTGATGACAGCTTTGGCGAACGAGTAGGTCGACCCCAGCGTTTGCGAAACATGTAAGCCGACCCGGCGATCGTAGAGTGTCAGCATTGTCTTCACACGGCTCAGCAGCTCGTCGAGGTCGAAGGGTTTGTTCAGATACTGGTCGGCACCGACTTCAAAACCCCGCGTGCGATCTTCGGTCAAGGTGCGGGCGCTCAGAATCAGCACCGGGATGTTGTTGCCTTGTTCGCGGAGCGTTTCGCAAACCTGATAGCCGCTCATGCCGGGCAGCATGAGATCCAGAACGACGAGATCGATGGCCTGCGGAACCTGTTCGATGGCCTTCAATGCGGAAGCACCGTCGCCAACCGCCGTGACTCGATACCCTTCGGCTTCGAGATTGAATTTGATGCCGATCGCAAGGTGCTCTTCGTCTTCGACCACCAGGATGTGTTTCTTTTCTGGCATATTAACGTCAACTATCACCAGCTAGGACACGGCTTCTTGTTGTTCCGGGTCATCACTTGTAGCCTCGGAAGTCTCGGTGGGCCGTCCAGGAATTCTGATCTCAAAGACCGTTCCTGGACCTGATTGTCCGTCGAGCACGCGTACTTTACCGCGGATGCGTCGCACCAGCGTATAAACAATGTACAGGCCCAGCCCCGTGCCCGGCTTCTCGCGCTCCAACTCCGATCCCAGTCGGACAAATTGCCGGAAAACCTTTTGGCGAAAGCGAAACGGAATCCCCGGACCGTTATCCTTTACTTCCGTGACGATCATCCCGTCCTGCGAAGGTCGAGAAACGACTTCGATCTTTGGTTCGGCAGCAGCGTACTTGAACGCATTATCGATCACGTTGCGGAAGATCATATCGAGGTCCACACGCCGCGTTCGCACCATCGCGGGCTCGATGTGAACGGTGAGCGAATCCTCGGTGCCACGATGCCGCAGCCGCACTTCCTCGGCACACTGCCGAAGAAACGCGGCAAGTTCAATATCTTCGACCTCGCCTTCAGTCGGCTTCCGCTCCAATCGAGCGGCGTCGAGGATGTGATTGATCAAGTGATCCAAACGCTCGACGTCTTCGAGCATGAATCGAAAAAAATGCTCCTGCTCCTCGCGGCTCAAAGCCCGGCGGTTCAACGTCTGCAGATAGAGTTTCAGCGACGCGATCGGCGACTTCAACTCATGCGTCACGGCGTCCATAAAGTTAGCTTGACGCCGGTTCAGGTTGATCGCTTTCACCGACAAGGCGAGATACATGATGACGCCGACGAGGACGAAAATCAGAAACGTCGTTCCGACCGTCAGCAGCGTCCAATAGAGTGCCGATCCCGGCTTTTCAATCACCTCGAAAACCGTCAACAACACCCAGCCGACCGTCAGCGCCACCAACAGCACGATCATGATCACGCCGAGCGTAATCGGCCAACTGAGTGAGCGGCGGTCGAACATAGCAGTCGAATGCAGGTTGTCGGACGAACGAGATCGAGCGGTGTTTCACGTTTGAGCATAGTGCTCCATCGGAGACGGCGTCAAGGAACCGGACTGTAACTGAAACCACGAAGCGGATTTGATGGTATGATTTCAGGCTTCCTTGATTGGTAGGCCGGAACAAGGCTCTGCGCAGTTCCGGCAGCTGCACTTTCGACTTCTGCCGGAACTGCGCAGACTTGTTCCGGCCTACGATGCTCCTGAGCAATTAACGTGAGCGATTTATGACCCTCGACGCCGCCATTGAAGTCCGCGATCTTACCAAGTCTTACCGCAACGGCCTGCTGCGTCGGCGGTTCGAGGCGTTACGCGGCGTGTCGTTACGAGTCGAACGAGGAGAGATCTTCGGCTTGCTCGGACCCAATGGGGCAGGCAAGACAACATTGATCAAAGTGCTGCTCGGAATCGTCCGGCGCAGCGGCGGGTCGGCGTCGTTGCTGGGCCGAGCGGCGGGAGATCGCCTGGGGCGGATGAAGGTCGGCTACTTGCCGGAGAATCTGCGGATTGCCAATCACCACACAGCGCTGACCGCGTTGGAGTATTACGGAAAGCTGAGCGGTTTGTCGTGGCAGGAGATCAAGTCGGAGCGGTTCAGACTCCTGGAGAGCGTTGGTCTGGCGGATCGCACCCGCGAATCCGTGAAGAAATTCTCCAAAGGCATGTTGCAACGACTCGGACTCGCCCAGGCGCTGCTGCACGATCCTGAACTGTTGATTCTCGACGAGCCGACGGACGGGCTCGATCCGGTCGGGCGTTCGCATGTCCGCAATGTGTTGATGCGGTTGAAAGCACAAGGCAAGACGATTTTTCTAAACAGCCATCTCCTTCAGGAAGTCGAGTTAATCTGCGATCGCGTCGCGATTCTCGATCGAGGCCTCGTGAAGGTCGCGGGCAATGTTCATGAATTGGCTGGCGAGCAAACCGAAGGCGTAGAACTCGAACTCGTTGTCGCGGCCAGCGACGACGTTGTTCGCGCGTCGCTCGGCGCGCGAGACGTCGCAAGCTGTCATCCGAACCGCGACGGTACGGTTCGAGTCGTGTTGCAGTTGGCCGACCAGGCCGCGGTTGACCAGTGCATCGACGATCTGCGTTCGAGTGGCGTCAGCATCGTCGGGTTATCGCGTCGACGCGTGACACTGGAAGACGCGTTCTTAAAACTCTTCGCCGAAGACGCACGGACGGTGGGTTAACCGATTCGCTCTGTATACAAATAGGCGTCTGCAATTCTCGCCACTTTAGGCACTGCCAAACTCAGCTACATGAACAAATACCTCGCCGTAATCAAAGACTCCTTCCGCGAAGCGCTCGCATCACGCGTGCTGTGGCTGGTGTTGGTAGTCATCACGCTCGTCTTGATGCTGCTCGCGCCGTTCAGCTATCGCGAGGAGCTTACTTCGCGGCTTAACGACAACGACGTCAACGAACGAGTCTTGGACATCGTTCGCAGAGCCGACGCGTCCGAGAAGCCCTCGCCGGCCCGACACGTGTGGATGCAACTCGACGAAGAGCTGCGCGACCGTATTGCGAAGTTGAGCATTCCGGGCGTCGACGATGAACCGCCGAACGTGATGGAGTTTATGCGAACCGTCGGCCACTTTCGCACGGCAGTCAACAAGCTGATCGAGGAGCGCGGATTCTATGACGAGGAAGCATTCGCGGGCGTACAAATCGTCTCTGGCGAATTGCGCGATTTGCGCGAACGAGGAATCGATCAATTGAGCGACCGGGAAGCCGCCCGCTTCAATCGGCTGCTCCTCGAAGCTTCCTTTCCGGATCTGATCCGCACAAGCCCGCCAACTTCGCTTCAATTCGTGTACGGTTGGGCGGATTTGGGAGGCTCGGTACCGCTGCGCAGCACGACGTTGCGCGAGAACATGCGGTCGCGGTTCGTGTTTGTGTTGAGTTGGGTTGTGGGGCCGGTTGGGTTGCTGATTGCCATACTCGTGACCGCGTCGATCATTCCCCAAATGTTCGAGCCGGGATCATTGCATCTGCTGTTGAGTAAGCCGGTGTCGCGGTCGCTGTTGTTCCTCGCCCGGTATTTTGGAGGTTGTGCATTTGTCTGCATTGCGGCCGTCTACATGATCGGCGGCGTGTGGCTCGTACTTGGTGTGCGGTTCAACCTCTGGGACCAAAAGATCCTGCTGAGCATTCCGATTTATCTGTTCATGTTCGCGATCTACTATGCCGTATCGTCACTGGCTGGTGTTTACTACCGCAGCACCATCGTTTGCATCGGGCTGACGATCGTGTTTTGGGCGGTTTGTTTTGGCATTGGACTGCTGAAAGGCGTACTGGAGAATTCCTACTGGAGCCGCGAGCGCTTCACGCGCGTCGTCGAGGTTCGTGACGACTTGGTCGCGGTCAACGAGATCGGCATTGCCCACCGTTGGAACCCGGACGCCTCAAGCTGGGACGAGATCTTTGTTTCCGATGGCCAGAAGCAAGTTCGCGGCATCCTGCGATTTCTGTTCTTCACGCCGATCGTGCCCCGCGAGTTGCGATCGATCGGACCGATCTACGATCAGCCAAGCGACCGGCTCGTTGCGATCCGTCCCAACCCTGCGAGCGGCAAAGCGCAATTCTTTGTGGGGCCCGGCGACGACGAATGGAAACCTGCCGAACCCACCGATGCTCCGATGGGCAGCTTTCAATTGTTTCGCGAACCTGACGGGAAAGTGCTCATCGTATCGAGCCTGGGACTTTACCGATTGACTGGCGATCCCAGCAAGAAGGACGAACCGCTCAAGCTATTCGGCTTTGCCTTGCCCTTGCCATCGAGTGGTCCGTTCGAAAAGGCAAGTCCCGAAGAGGGCTTGGTGATCGCGCGGCCGTCTGACGCTGCGATGAATGAGCGGACGGGTGAACTCGCAGTTTACACACGCGGCACGGTGAAGGTGTTAGCTCGTTCGGCAAGTGGGAACTACGAGACGAACGCGGAAATGGAGATCGCGGACTCCAGCAGCAAACCGATTGCCTTGGGATTCGCCGGGCAGTCGCTGTTGCTAGCTCATCAAGACGGGCGCATTCAAGTCCTCGACGCGCACACGTTGCGTTCGCGGAGCGAATTCAGCGATGAATCACCAAACCAACCTCGGTTTGTTGCCGCCTCGCCGGACGGGCGTTGGTTTGCCGTTTTGTTTCACAATGGACGCTTGTGGACGTTCGATGCCGAATCGAACGCCATGCGGCTCGCTCCCGTCTCGGGCCAAGGTGACATATCTGGGGTGAGCTTCTCGACGGACAGCGAACTGTTCGTGATCGACAAGGCCTTTCGAGTGAGCCGGTATTCGTTGGACCCGTTCAAGGTCGAGCACCGTTACTCTCCGACACTGGGCTTCGGCGGAATCCTGTATCGATACGTGCTCGTCCCGGTATACACGATGTTTCCGAAACCTGGAAAGCTTGACGAGACGTTTCAATACTTGCTCTCCGGCAAGGATACCCAAGTCGCTGACTCGGGCGATCTGTCCATCGCGCAAGCGGAACTCAACCCGTGGGCTCCCGTCTGGAGCAGCGCCCTGTTCATGTTCGTCGTACTCGGGATCGCCTGCGTGTATATTGAATGGCAGGAGTTCTAGAAGTTGCGATTCCGAAAGCTTTTGGAAGTCTGTGCGGTCGTGCCGTTTTGGAGTGCGGCGACTTATCGCCGCTTTACCATTTTGCGGCCCAGCCACCTTCCTGCCGGTGCCGCCCATCGCGGACCAAAGCGGCTCCGCCGCGAACAGAGCTGTGACAAGTCACAGCAGTCCAAATGGCTCACGCCTACTTATAAAAGTACTTCCGCACCAAATGTTCGGGCGGTGGCGATGTGAGATAAGTCACGCTGATCGCGATCACGAACGAGGCGAACAGGCCGACCATGAACGGATGGAAGTTGAACGGCTCGTAAGCATCAACCTTGCCGCTCATGATCGTGCCGACTGTGTAAAGCGTCACGTGCGTGGCGAAGCCGCCTAACATGCCGGCCAATGCGCCTTGGCGGTTGAAGCGCGGCCAATACAGCATCAGCGCCACTGGAGCGAGGAAGCTCGTCGACAGTCCGCTGCCGGTGAACACGATGATGTCTTGCAGGAATTGCGGCGGGCTGACGGCGGCCAGCATGGCGATCGTGCCGACCGCGATCGTGGCGGCGTAAGTCAGCCGCTTGATCGTCTTCTCGGAAGCCTTGGGGTTGATGTTCCGTTGATAGATGTCGCGGACGACAGCCGACGAAATCATCAGCAGGAAACTGTCCATCGTCGACATGACGGCTGCAAACGGCGCCGCCACGAGCAGCCCGGCCAGCCACGGCATGCCGGCCAACGCGGTGGTGACGCGCGCCATCTCCGGCATGATGCGGTCCGATTCCGTCTCCCAACCGGGCAGCAAAACGCGGGCACAGCAAAAGATCACGACGATCGGAAAATAGATCATCGAGTAGTAGATCGAGACCGCAAAGATCGAGCGGCGCAACGTGGTCGAATTGTTAAACGCCATCAACCGGACCATATTGCTAGGCTGGCCCGCGCCGGAAAACGTCCACATAAAGAAGAACGAAACGGCCAGGCTGAACGGCAGAAAGCCCGCAGCGCTTTTCGCATCCGGACCGGGGCCCGTCACGTAAACGCCCGGGCGGCCGGCGCCGTTGGCGTACTCCTTGCTTTCGAGCACGCGAATCTGGATGGCGCGACCAAGATCGTCGGCCGTCGCGTTGGCGACTTGCTTCGCGTATGTCAACTCGATGCCGGGAATCTCGCGGCTGTAGCTGTCTTTGTCGACGCGGTAGCTGGCCGTCTGTTCGCCGGGCAGGATCTGGGCGCGGGCGGCCGTGCGAAATACCCGCCGCGTTCCGCCTTCGTCCTGGACTAGCCAGGAATTGTTGGGAATGTTCAGCGTGCTGTTCGACGGATCGGTCAGCGTCAGTTCCAGCTTGACGTTGTTCGGCGGAGTCATCTGCGCCATCTCGCGCGTTGCGCTGCCGAGCCCTCCCACCGCCCAGATAGCCAGCGGCAACATCAGGATCACGCCGCCGAGCATCACCAGTCCCTGCATGACATCCGTCCAGACGACGGCACGGAAACCGCCGTAGGTCGTGTAAACAACCACGGCGACGGTAAAGACCAGCAAACACAGCAAGTAGCCCGGCTTGTCTTCCGACTCGCCCAGGATCGGCACGCCGTGCAGCGCCTCGGCCAGACCATGACTGACATCCTGAAACAACGGCACGTCTTGCAGCAGCGTCTGCAGCAGCACGCTGCCGCCTTTGAACTGGGCGATCAAATTGAACACCATGAAGAAGACGATCAATGCGGTTGCAATCGCGCCGAAGACGGGGCTTTCGAAGCGGTCCCGCAAGACATCCGGGATCGTGATCGAGCCGCTTTTGCGTGCGACCTGATTGATCCGCTTGGCGAGCAATCCCATCGAGACGATCGGCACGATCATGTAACTGCCGATCCACAGCCCAACGATCCAGCCGTGCGTGTAGATTAGCGACGGCGTTCCGATGAAGCTGCCGCCCGAAGCGCTCGTCGCCGCGAACGTCAGCGCAAACGCCCACACGCCCAGCGAGCGGCTGCCGAGAAAGTACTCGCTGAGGAACGACTTCGATTGCAGCAGCCGGTTCGACAGCCAAGCCAGCACCATGACGCCGACGATGTAGACCAGGAATGTAATGATGGCCGAGTTGGAACCGCCCGCCGCCAGCAACGGTGCGCAAAAAAGATTATTCACCGCGCGCCTCCTCTCCCTCGTGGAGATGGGCAACTTGCTCGGCGAGGTCTTCCCCTTCGTGGGCCTCGCCCAAATCGTCGGTCTTCATGTAGAAGAAACAAAACCAGACCGCGACAACATCCACGCCGAGCCACGGCAGCGCGATCCCCCAGAACGCCCACGACGGCATGCCCAGCACGGTCGACACTTCGCCCAACTGCTCGCCGGGGCTCAGGTAGCCGTAGTTGTAGCAGACGAAGATCGACCAAAAGCAAAAGACCGCGAAGAGCCCGATGATGACATAGAGTTCTCGCAATGAGTTCAAGTACGTCGGGTCGTACTCTGGTCGAGCAACCGGTTCTGGTTCAGGCATGGAGTTTTGGCGGGAATGAGGTGGGGCGAGGGTGAGTAAGGTCTGACTGACGGTGCCAAGATTCTAAACGCCATGATTCGCCCGACACAACCTATGCGCGGTAAAAATCCTGGTAGTGGTACATTTTGATTGTCGGAAAGCCTGTCATTCTGAGCAAAGCGAAGAATCTTCCGCATGCGAGAGAGAGTTCCTTCGCTTCGCTCAGGATGACTATCCGCAAACTGTACCACTACCGCAATCCGCGCTTTCTGTCTGTCGCATCGCCCGTGTGGTAAGATCAGGCTATGTCAAACGCAAGCTACGGTGAAGTCTCTTGGGAAAGGATGATTCGCGCTGTGGAGAAAGTACGTGAGCGTTTGCTGCGCGCCGCCGCGGCATTGGAATCGGCGGGAGTGCCCTACGCGGTAGCGGGAGGAAATGCGGTCGCAGCCTGGGTGTCGCGCGTCGATGAAGCCGCCGTTCGCAACACGCGGGACGTCGACATCATGCTCAGACGTGCCGATCTGGATCGTGCTCGCGAGGCATTAGAAAGAGCTGGCTTCATCTACCGCCATGCCGCAAGCCTTGACATGTTTCTCGATGGTGAAGGGGCCAAGGCCCGCGACGCTGTCCGTATTGTGTTCGCCAACGAGAAAGTCCGCGAAGGCGACGTGTCTGCTCTGCCCGATGTGGACGACTCGGAGCCTGGCGATAAGTTCCGCGTTGTGACGCTCGAAGCACTCGTCCGAATGAAGCTGACGTCCTACCGTGACAAGGACCGCACGCATCTCCGCGATTTTATCGACGTCGAACTGATCGACCAGACTTGGTGTCAGCGATTCCCGGACGCACTCGCCGGTCGGCTTCAGGCGTTATTCGACGACCCTAATGGATAGTAGCAGGAGCCACTACGAAGACGCCAAGAATCGCCGTTTCGACAGCTGGCTTCGTTCGCCGAAGTTAAATGCCTGAGCCATCGCGGCGTCGACCAAATCGATCGTCTGGAAGACATCTTGCCCGACAGTGGCGGTGGCTCCCGTGCCAGCCGTCTCGGCACCGTCGCGGAAGCCGGCGGGTTGCGTCTCTTGCAACTGATAAGTGCCGGGATTGAGGTTGTCGAACAGGTAGGAACCATCGGCCGCGGTTTGCATCGTGATATCGACGGCCGCTCCGCGGACGTCCGTCCCCGTCAGCCGAACCGTCGCGTTCTCAATGCCCAACTCCGTCGGCTCGAACACTCCATTGCTGTTGATATCGTTGTAGACAGCTCCGGCAATACTTGCCATTAAGAAGTCAACGGCGGCAGCTACCTGTGCCGTGTTGTTCGTCACGTTCGTGTCGAACTCGTTCGCCGAGACCGTTGCGGTGTTCGTGACCGTACCTGCAATCGCGTTCGTCGTCGTCGGAGTCACGATGATCGTGATCGTGGCGGATTGACCTGACGCGAGCGTGCCGAGTGCCGCTGTGACCGTGCCGCTTGTCTGGCTTGCTGTCCCTTGGCTCGGTGTTGCCGAAATGAAGGTCGCGCCCGCGGGAAGCGTATCGACGACCGAGGTGCCGGTCGCGGGGTCCGGGCCGTTGTTGGTGACTGTCAACGTGTAAGTCAATGTCCCACCGAGTGTGACCGTCGTGGGAGATGCTGTTTTGGTAATGCCGACATCGACCTGAAGCGGCGTGACGACCGCGCTGGCTTGGTCATCTTCCGTGGCCACGCTGTTGTTCGGCGTCGAGTCGGGATCGGCCTGCGCGACGGCGGTCACTTGAGCGGAGTTCGTCTTCGCTCCGATGGAGGCGACGGTCGCAACGATCTGTAAAGTCGCACTGCCGCTGTTGGCGATCGTGCCGACCGTCCAGACGCCTGTCGAATTGCTGTAGGTGCCTTGGCTTGGCGCACTCGAAACAAAGGTCAGCCCCGAGGGTAACTGGTCGGTCACGGTGACGTTGGTCGCCGAGTTAGGCCCCGCATTCGCTAACGTCAGCGTGAACGTCACGTTAGCGCCGACGTTGGGCGTCGCGTTGCTGACCGTCTTGGTCAAAGATAGATCGGTGACTTGCGGCGTCAGCGAAATGCTGGCCTGATCGTCTTCGGACGCGATGCTGTTGTTGGGCGTCGAGTCCGTGTCAAATTGGTCGGCGGCTCGGACCTGAGCCGTGTTGGTCTTGATCCCGATCGAGCCGACCGTCGCTACGATCTGCAAAGTGGCATTCCCGCCGTTGGCGATTGTTCCGACCGTCCAGATACCGGTCGCACTGCTATAGGTTCCTTGGCTTGGCGTGTTCGAGGCGAACGTCAAACCGGCGGGCAGTTGATCGGTCACTGTAACATTCGTTGCCGAGTTGGGACCGGCGTTCGCTAAGGTAAGCGTAAACGTCACATTGTCGCCGACGTTCGGTGTCGCATTGCTGACGGTCTTGGTCAGCGAGAGGTCAACGACTTGCGGCGTCAGCGAAACGCTGGCTTGGTCATCTTCGGCCGGGGCACTGTTGTTGGGCGTCGAGTCGGGGTCGGCTTGATCGGCAGCCGTGATCTGAGAAGTATTGGTCTTGCTGCCGATCGTGTCGACCGACGCAACCAGCTGCAACGTCGCGCTCCCTCCGTTGGCGATCGTGCCGACAGTCCAAATGCCCGTGCCAATGCTAAACGTCCCAAGGCTTGGCGTATCCGAGACGTACGTCGTTCCCGCCGGCAGTGTATCGGCAACCGTCACATTGGTTGCGGCGTCCGGGCCGGCGTTGCTCGCGGTAATCGTGAACGTCACATTGTCGCCGACGTTCGGCGTCGCGTTGCTGACGGTCTTGCCGAGTGAGAGATCCGCGACTTGCGGCGTGACCACCGCGTCGGCCTGATCGTCTTCCGCGGCCACGTTGTTGTTCGGCGTCGAGTCGGGATCGCCCTCTACGGTCGCGGTGACTTGTGCCGTATTCGTTTTCGCGCCGATCGTATCGACGGACGCGACAATTTGCAAAGTCACACTGGTCCCGCTCGCGATGGTTCCAATCGTCCAGACACCGGTTGCGTCATCATACGTTCCCTGCTCGGCGTGTCGGAGACGTAGGTCGTTCCGGCGGGAAGCAAGTCGCCGACCGTAACATTCGTCGCGTCATTCGGTCCGGCGTTGGACGCGGTAATCGTGAAGGTGACGCTATCGCCGACGTTCGGCGCCGCATCGCTGACGGTCTTGGTCAGCGAGACATCCGCTTCGAGAGGCGTTACGTCGGCGGTTTCCTGATCGTCTTCCGCCTCGATGTTGTTGTTGGGCGTCGAGTCGATGTCGGGCTGATCGACGGCCGTAACTTCCGCCGTATTGCTCTTAATTCCGACGGAATCAACCGACGCGCTAATGACCAGCGTCTCACTGTCGCCGCTCGCGAGAGAACCCACGGTCCAGACGCCGGTCCCGCTGTCATACGTTCCGAAGCTCGGCGTATCGGAGATGTAGGTCAGACCGGCGGGTAGGACGTCGCGGACGGTGATGTTGGTTCCATTACCCGGCCCCGCGTTGGCCACCGTGACCGTGAAGGTGACGTTATCACCGACATTTGGCGAGGCGATGTCGACGGTCTTGGTGACAGAAAGGTCCAGTTCCTCGAAGACACCGAAGTCTAACGTCTGGTTGGTGTCTGGATTCGTGTCGCCGTCGGTAATCGATTCGGAGTTCGGCGACAGTGTGATCGCGGCGCTCACGATCCCTTCCCCCGCGAGCGTGTCGCCGTTGTCGTCATTATTAACGTCGTCGTCCGGATCGGGCGTGGGCGCATTGCCGGTGCTACTCTTCAGGCCTTCCAACGCGTTGCCCGGGTCAAAGTTCGACTCGTCGAGCTGCACGATATATTCACCCGGGAACAGATCCGTAAACTGATAGACTCCGCTTCCGTTGGTGGTTGCCGTCGCGACAAGTGTGTCTGTTCCGGGCGTGAACGCTCCGTCGGCGTCTGTATCGGAGTACAAACTGACCGCGACGTCCGTTATTCCCGACTCGGTCGCCGAATTGAAAACTCCGTCGTTGTTCACGTCTTTGAAGACGAGGTTGCCCAGCGTGAGCGGTTCAAAGTTGGCGAAGTTCGCCGGCAGTACCGTACGGCCGATCGACCCGACTAAGGTGAGTTCGGCGTTCAGTTCGGCGACTCCGTTAACCACCATTTCAATGGCGCCTACCAACGCAAAGTTCGCACCCGAGCCAGTGGGCGTAAAGCTCGAAAACGGAACCAAGAACTCCGTCAGTGGACCGGCGGGAATCGTTGTCGTAAACGACGAGAAGTCGGCCGCGCTCGTGTAGACGTTCACGGTGACTAAGGCTCCCGCCAAGTCGGCGCGGATCAGGAATTGCATCCGATCGGCGACGCCCAGGTTCGTCAGGTCTTGGTTCCCCAGACCGGTGGCGGCCAATGTCGTTGCGTCCCCGTCAATTCCATCCCAAGTGACGTTGAAGTTGCCGGTCGTCGCGGTGCCGGAATCGATGATCAGGGACGACGTCATCGTGCTGGCCATCAATTCAACATCGAATGGCCCCGAAAGATAAGTCGCCAGCAGGTCGCGTTCGCCCCCGAGCACAGTGGCAGCGGCAGCGTCCGAAGCCACGGGTGTTCCCACGTCGGCAGTGGCGGTTTGGTCGGTTGTCGTGAAATCATCCACCGACAAGCCGACTGTTCCATCCGCATCGGCCAAGCTAACGAGCACGGTGCTAACATTTTCGCCGGGGCGGATGATGAATCCCGCTGGTGTTTCTTCCTCGACAAAGTAGGTCCCTGCGACGATGCCATCAAATCTATATTGGCCCGAGGCGTCGGTCGGATCTGTCCCGATAAATGTGTCATCTCCTCCCGCGACACCGCCGGCACTCTCGAAAGTTCCGTTGCTACCGTCCAGATAAAGATGCATATTCGCGGCGACAACCGGAAGGTCGTCGCCGGTGAAGCCGTCGTCGGTTTGGTCGCTGAAGACAGTCCCAGCAATCGAAGCGAAATCCGTTGCGAGCACACGGCGAGCTTCGAGCGGCTCGAAAAACATCCGTCTCCGCGACTGCGAACGGGCCCTGCGATGGGAGGAGTTCGATGCGATTAGTCGTCTTACGCAAGCGGGAAGCTTCATGGCAGGAACCTGACAGTGATGAAACACAACGACAATCTGTCTTGTGCGCGCCGACGGGAAGGGGTCACGAGACGCGCGATTGCGCACTAGCTGAAATATCGGCGAAGAAGGGGGCGGGGAGCGGTGTAATTGCTACTGCCGCTACGGACTGCCGATGCTTGCCAAGCCCCGTAAGCTGCCTAATTCAAGATGGTCCTACCAGACGTAGGTCAGGCCGAAGCTCATCCCTTGAGCCCAGAAGCTGTTCTCTTCGAACGAGAATTGGGGGCGGAGCGGTCCGCTGAACGGATCGAGTTCCGGTGGTAGCAGGTTCGGGTTAACCGACGGATCGATTTGCTCGCCGGCCCGCACGACACGATCCCAATAGATCAGGCTGTAGCCGAAGTTCGCCTGCCAGCATGGCGTCAGTTGATAGCCAATCGTGACGCCAAGCTCCGGGATCAACGCAAATCGGTCTCGCGAGTAGTTGCCGATATTCGTCCGCTGTGCAAGTAAGCCGCCAGTGAACGTCTCGGCTCCGGTACCGTCGTCAATGATCGACGTGCCGTTGATGCTGACCGACTCGCGTACGTTGCCGAACGCAATTTTGAAGAGCGTGTCCAACGTCCAACGACGATAGCTCTCGGTTCGCGACAAACCGATCTCGCCGCCATGAAACTCGTTCTGCGTCGCAAAGCTATCGGTGATGTCGAAGGTGCCCGGATCGCTCGTCAACTGCGAGGTCAATTGCTCGCGCATCTGCAAACTTTCGTCCAGTCGCAGAAATCGATATCCCAGCAGAAGATCAAGCCTCGACTCGCATCGTTCGACGCTGCACAGATCGGTCGGCGCTCCTTCTCGGCACAAGTTCCACATCAGACGGGCACCGGCCGACTGAAACGACCCCTGTGCATCCGCGTTGAGTGTCCCAGAGACAACTCCCGGGAACGCCACTAGCTCCGAGTCCTCGGCGTTAGAGGGTGCGATCTGTTGAGTCCTAAGGTTTACGGGTAGTTTGTCTCTGTTTCGTTGTGGAATTGCCTCG
>JAQBZB010000412.1 GCA_027622275.1 Planctomycetota bacterium
TGGAATACCGATTATCTTGCCCGAGTCCTTGGACTACAAAAGACTTAGTGTGCGTTTGCCGTGCGTTGTTCCCTTCCAACTCGGCTTCCAGCGCTCGTTGGACGTGAGGAGCAAGTTCAGCGGCCGAAAGCTCACTCGCCTCCCCCGAAATAACAGCCACTGTGGCGCTGATAAGAACCACGCCGATCAACAACTTCAGAAGACCGTTCGCAAATCTATACATCGAAGCTCCCACCATCAAGGTGATACTGCCTTGCCTGCGACTTCTTATACCACGGCCGCAATGCTCACGCAAGCACGCACCTCCAGCATTTACCTTCACAACGAATTGGCCAACGCCTCGATCGCATCGAACATCGGATGTGATCGGAGCATGTGGGCGATCGCTCTTTTGGCACGTTCGGGGGGCGACCTAAGTTTCGAACCGCAAGTGCTTCGGCGCGTCTGTCGCGATCGCCCCGGCCAGTTGGCAAGACGCATCTTCTGACTCAAGTCGGTTAGACAGGGGCGCGCAACGACGACGGAGCATCTCACACAGGAGTTGTCGTCCTGTGTCACGAACGGATTTGGCGTTGACGACACATGTCACGCCCACCTGAGCAGTTTGGGCTAAAGCGTTTTCACACGTTGGGCGAGAACCCCGACGCGACCGCCACGAACTAGTCGTGGGGGGAGAAGAGATCGGCGTCAACGCCGATTCCCAGGTAGCTTGGCTGGTCTACGTGCGAAGTCCGCGCTTCTTTCGGCGCGCGTCAGCCCCCCGCTCAGGATGAAGAGCTACAGCACTTCCCGAATTGCCGTCCCTTCGGACAGCGGGATCGGGCGACCGTCGATTTGATGGTAGGTGATGCCGTGCGGATCGTAGCCCAGCGCGGTGAAGACGGTGGCATGCACGTCGGCGGGGATGATCGGCCGGGACCTCGGGTACGCGCCGGTCTTGTCCGATTCGCCAACGTATTGCCCGCCGCGGATGCCGCCGCCGGCGAGTACCATCGTGTAACATTGCGGCCAGTGATCGCGGCCCGCCTCTTTGTTAATGATCGGCGTCCGGCCAAAATCACCCATCCAGACCACCAGCGTCGTATCGAGCAAGCCGCGTTCGGCAAGGTCATCCAGCAAGGCGGCATAGGCCCGTTCCATCGGCGGGACGAGGCTGTTCTTCAGCCGGTTGAAGTTATCCTTGTGCGTGTCCCAGGTGATGCTGGGCCCGTTGACGGTCGTCACAAACGGCACGCCGGCTTCGACGAGTCGTCTCGCCAGCAGATGTGACTGTCCCCAGGAATGCCGGCCGTATTTCTCGCGGACGGCCGTCGGTTCCTGCGAGAGATCAAAGGCACCGGCGGCACTCGCCGACGAGACCAGCGCCATAGCCTTCGCCTGATTGACGTCGATATCGCCGATCTGCGCATCGTGAATGCGTGTCTGCTTGGATTCAAACTCTCCCAGCAACGCTTGCCGAGTTCGCAGCCTTTCAGTAGTCATCCCGTCGGCGATCCCAATGTTCGGCACCTTAAAATCGGCGGCATTCGGGTCGGCATCCAGCACCAGCGGATCATATTTCGGTCCCAGACAGGCGCCGAATTGTCCCGGCGTGATGTAGACGAAACTGTCGCAATGCGGCTTCGGCGTGATGACATACGGCGGCAACGGATTGCTGTACCCATCGCGCTGAGCCAGCCAGCCGGTCAGCGTGCCGAAGCTCGGGTAATCGGTGCGGCTGGGATTGATGAGGGTATCGTCCCGCTGATAGGGCCGGCCGACGATCGACCAGTACATGCCGGAGTTATGGCCGCCATGGTTGTGATGCACCGACCGGATAATCGCCAGTTTGTCGGCATGCCGGACGAGGTTCGGCATCAATTCCGAAATCTCAATGCCCGGCGTATTCGTGGCAATCGGTTGATACAGTCCGCGGATGTTGTCCCCGGCGTTCGGCTTCATGTCCCATAGGTCGATGTGACTCGGCGCGCCGGCATTGAAAATCAGAATGACCGATTTCGCGTGACGTCGAGTCGAGGGAGCCGGTCCGGCACGCAACCAATCGGTCCACAACGCCCCCACGGTCGCAGCCGCTCCGACACCGAGCAGAGATCGACGGGAGAATTTCAGCGGTAAGGCGTGTTGAGTCATCGTGATCCCTGGCCAAACAATCAGCAACATTTCCTGGTCCGATTGTAGGCCATGCGAGACGAGGGAGGCAAACCGAGTTTGCCATTTGTTCGCGTACATCTCAACAACCGGAGTTCCTCATGATTCGGCATCGCTTCTCATTGGTGATCTTGACCGCTCTGGGAATGATCTGCTCTGACACGAGCACGACTGTTGCATCTGATCCGCGACACGAAAGCGAATGGCACGATCGTCATCAGCGGCGATCGACACCTTGCTGAGATGATGCGACTGGCCCCCGACGCAGCCGGTATCGGCTATCCGCTCTACGAAGTCACTTCGAGCAGCCTCAACGCCCCCAGCGGCAATTTCACGAAAGCCGGAGTCCGCTTCGCCAACGAGATCAACTCCTATCGTGTCGGCCTGACCTACTTCGACACCAACTTCGGCTTCATCGACATCGACTGGTCGCAACCGTCGCCGCTCATCCGACTGCAAGTTCGCGATGAAAAAGGAGGGGTCGTCCTGCAGCAGCGTGTGCAACTCAGTGACCTTCAGTAGTCCGGGTGGTCACGGCTGGTCGTCGCTGGGGCAACCTCCGCAGAGTAGTGATTGCAGTTCGATGCGTCTGTCGCGATCCCCTCAGGACGCAGCCAACTCGCATTTACCGCCTCGGGTCGGTTAGGAGCCCGCAGGGACGGCAGCGCATCTGACCCAGGAGTTGTCGTCCTCAGTCACGAACGAAATCAGCTTGCAGCCACATACATGACACGCCGTGGTGATTTCGGTCCGGCGACGTCAGCACTCATCACGTCATCAGCTTGACGACGAAGTGCCGAGGTTCCTACAGTTAGTCGAATGGCGGAACAGGCGCGACATGCCGCGAAGTGGCATTATCCGCTGCCGCAAAGCGTTTCCATCGCGTTCACTGGCAAGCCGCGCAGCGAACCCGTCCCTTCCGTACGAACTGTCAGGTATCACACAGGCACCGTCAACCTCGCGACGCAGCATCCCCAGCCCAAGGCGTCTGACCAGCGGGCCGGAGGTTGCGGCTGCCGCCATCCATCTATTCTTCAATGGCCTTCCAGGCGATCTTCACGGTGGGCAGGGCGAGCAACGTGCTCTCGATGACCGACAGTTTGTGCTTCCCGAACTGGTCGGTCGTCAGCTTGGTCAGCTTCGGAGGGCTCAGACCGTAGAGCGTGAGGTGGGCTTTCTCGTTGACGATCTTGGTGACTTGATCTCCGTGTGTTTTTATCACCGGCACGCAGAAAAACATGGTCCTGCTGATGGTAACGCCCTCCTCGGCACCAAACTGGTCCTTCAGTGTCACCGTTCTTCTTAACGGCCGGGCCTCGAGAACCTCATAGACCTTGAAGTGATCGATCCCCTCCGGGAACTTGCTGCCTTCCTCGACCCTTTCCGTGGGGACGAGCAACGCGACGGGCTTGCCGAGCAAAGCCTCCTGAACGCCAAACTGATTCTCGAATTCAACGGCGCGTTTCCTCTCGGTCAGCCGCTGCAGCAGCTTGTACCACGTCAGGTGCGCTTGCGGATTGATAAGCCTGCCGCCGTCTTTGCTGACCGGGTTGGCGAACATCGTGATTTCAGGCAGACTCGCCGGAACGCTGAACGTGTCGAATTGCCCTTGGACGCTCACATCTGCTTTCGTCGCGACCGGCTCGACTTTGTAGAACTTGAAGTGATCCAGCTTCAATGCCACGCCGAATTTGTCTTCGGCGTTTACAGACGCGACGCCTGCCAACAGAATCCCGATAGCCAAGCACCTACTAAATCGCGGTTGCAAACTCATGACTCACTCCCTTTGCAGAATCCCCTGGAACCTGTGAGTCGGCGGCAGATTGCTGTCGAACGAAGAGTGCGCATCCTAACGGATCGAGGTGCCCAGTCAAGAAGATATCGCTCGGTCCGAAGAGAAGACTTCAGCAAGGGGTACGTTAGTCGACGGCACCGTTCGCGGTCGAGTTGGAAGACGGTAGAGAGAGTCGTCCGGAGCGCCGACGGAATCAGCGTCAATCCGTCCAGGGCCGCGCCTATTTGATCACGAGCTGCTTGGTCGCGGTCGATCTTGAATTCGAGATCCATGGCGAACGCAGCTTCGTTCTCCTGCCGCTCTCGTGTCCTGGGCTTCTCGATCAACTCGTCAATGACCCAGCAGCCGCGAATGTGCTCAGCGTTGGCGGCGCGGCAGTGTTCTACTGCAGCTTGGTTCGCACATTCAGTTTGCTCCACGAGGTCCGCTAGTTCCGGCATGCGATTAACCGAGGCGTTGTCGTCATGTGCGCGCAAGCGGTCGCAGCTAAGTGACCAAGGTCACGCCTTCCTGAGCGCGCAAGCCAAGTGGCGTCGATCGTCTTTTCGACGGCCCGAGTGGGACCGTGGCCCCACTTGGGTTCCTCTCTCTGGCCGTGGAAATCAAATTCCCTATCGGTCTATCGGTTTCCTATCGGTCGTACGCGCGCTAATCCTTCCGCGCCTCACTGGCGTCGAATGGAAGCTTTGGCGGTGCCGGAGCAGCCGATTGGCGATCGCCGCGGTCTTCCTTCTTCGCCAGCGGCGCGAGCAAACTTGGCTCGCCGTGAAGTAGCGCAATCTCTTCGACGGATAATGTCCGGTTGAAGACCGCGAACTCGTCCAACAGCCCTATATAACTGACGGCGACATAGATGCCGGCCTTGTCGAGATTCCAATTCATGGCGATCTGGCGGCCCGTCAACTGGCCGATGAAATTTCCGTCGACATAGAGCGCGGCCTGAGCGTCGTCTTTGCCGGTGTCAAAGTTTTTCCACGACAACACCACGTGGTGCCAGTCGCCGGTCTTGAAACCAACGTCCTTCACAATCACCAGCGGTGCCAGCGGGTCCGATTCCGGGATCGGCGTTTGTCCTGCGGGCACGGCGGGAAACGCACCCAGCCGCATGTCGCGTGGCTTCACGTCGGGAAAGTCGCACCAGACGCCGCCGTTGCCGGCCCCCTTTTCAGTGATTTGCACGGGATCGCAAAACGGCGTCTTCAGCAGCTTGTTGGGATCGGTGTTCAGCCAAAACGAAACCGCTCCGCCCCAGCCGCCCTTGCGGTATGCGATGTTGCCTTGGGCCGGGAAGAAAATCCGTCCGTTGCGAGGCAGCACGTCGACCGCCTCGAGCGCGCCGCCGTGTACGCCCTTGTTCCGCGCGACGCGAAAGACCTCGTGGTTGTAACCTTTCGTGAAGACAAACGTTCCTTTTTCCGTCTCGTGATTCACGCGCGTCGACAACGATAAATCGCCGCCGCCCAAGTCGCCAGCCAGACGCTCGTCGAACGAGGCGTAAAACGAAACGGATTTCAACAGCGAGGGCTCATCGTCACCGGCTCGGGCTGAAACGGCGAACGCTGTGAGGAGAAGAAACGACAGGCTAGTCCAATTGCGGTTGTTGTTGCTCATGGTTTGCTCACAAGGGAAAACGCGCGGTGCAGTCGGCTGACATTGCCTTGTCGATCTTTCACCGAGACCGTCAGCGTGGCTTTAGGGATGTTCGTCACCGGCTTGTCCAACTTCATTTGCCACACACCCTGGCTGGTCGGTTGAAACTTCGCCGCCAGATTCTCGCCCGCGGCAACGCCGTTGATTTCAAAGTCGGCCGCGACCGTGAAGCTGGATTCGTCGAGCCCCGAATAGTAGTCGTGCATGCCGACGACGATCCGATCGAGCGACGCATTCGCGCCGGCCAGCGGATGAGTAACGCTTAGCACCGGCCGGTTGTCGTCGCACATCCAGCCGTAACCGCGACGGCCGGGGTCGCTCGACTGGTAATCGAGATCAACCGGGCAACCCAGGTCGATCCAGCGAACCAACGTGCGGCGATCTTCATCCGCGAGCGGCTGCACCTTGACCTTCTTGTTGTCCGGTCCAATATACGTGCCCGCGACCGCTTCGGGCGGCGGCATCCGGCTGCCGGTGAAGTCGAGGTCGGCGCGGTCGCGATTGCGCTGCGTGTTTTCGATCGGCTGGCCCGCGAGCTGCAGCGTGTTCGGATCGCCCGGCACCGTCTCCGTGGGAAAATCGTCGTTGGCCCATCCATCGAGCCGCTGTCCGTAGATTTTCCAGGTCAGCAAACTGCGGCGCGATTGGAATTGGCGAATGTAGCGCGAGGCGTTGGTCTGCCGCCACGCGCCGTTGTGAATCACCGGCTTGTGTCCGAACTTGGCTTGCTGGTCCATCGCCAAGCGATAATAGGTGCCTGGGTACTTTCCCTGATTGGGCACATTGATTTCTTCGTTGTCGGCGTCGAGCACCAAATTACCGGCGGGGTCACGCTCGCCAGTGGCCGTGTGACAGGCCCCGCAACTGCG
>JAQBZB010000413.1 GCA_027622275.1 Planctomycetota bacterium
CCAAGTGTTGGCCAACCTCCGCCGACACGCCGCGGCGCTTGCCAGTCGCAGCCCCAGCCTGCCCGACCTCCGCATTCCCCGCGACGGTCCGCCCCGACTGGCGGTTAGCTGACCGTGCCGGCTTGCGACAAGGAGAACAACGGAGAACAACGATGCGACCGCGAGCATGGGCGGATCGCGGTTCGCGCCGGCGGCCGGAAAACGGTCGCCACGGAGCCTGAAACGTCGCGACACGCTGCCCCCACGAGCCGGGACGCACTAACGCGGCCCACGTACCACCGGTGCGGCGGTCAGCGAACAGCCGCCCCTCAAAAAAAAGACGCCGCTCGACGGCGATGCCCCTCCACATTTTCCGATGTGATGAGAAATGCGAGCTAGGCAGCCCGCCACCAATAGTGCCTCTTCTAACCCACCGCCGGATGCTCGCGATGATTGCCCGTCGCTTGTTGATACGCATTGGCGACCGCGAGTAGTTTCGTTTCGCCGAACAGCCGTCCAGTGAACGTGATGGCGTTGGGAGTTCTCACGTCATCCTGTTGATCAAAGCCATCCGGCAACACCGCCGTGGGATGTCCGGTCAGATTCGTAATCGCCAAGTCGTCGCCGCCCACATAGCAATCGATGCCGGACATCAGCGCTTCCATCTCCTTCATCAACATCGTCCGCAACCGGTTCGCGCGGAGGTATTCAACGGCGGATACGAAGGCGCCCTGACGGAAAGAATTCGGCCAGGAATTCAAACCTTCTGTGATGTTGTTGCGGTTGAGTTCATCGAAGACCGTCGCCGCTTCCGTGTTGAGGATGATGGTCATCGCCCACACGGGCAGCGTATCCGGCAGCCGAACGGGAACGAGCCGAACGCCCAGTTCCTTCAAGACTCGAAGCTCGGGCCGATCCTCCGGTGGTGTGCCGGCCTCTTCGATGAAACCGACCCGCAGCGCGGACAGATCGCCTGGCAGCGGCCAATCGAACGGCTGGTTAATCGCCGTGCCGTCTCGTCCGTCGTGACCGTGAATCGCTCCGAACACAATCGCACAATCTTCGAGCGACCGGCAAATGGGACCGACCTTGTCCATCGACCAGGCCAGCGTCATGCATCCGTAGCGGCTGACGCGCCCGTAAGTCGGACGCAAACCGCTCGCCCCACAACGTCGACAGGGGGACACGATGCTCCCGAGGGTTTCACTTCCCAGGGCAAAGCCAACCGCCCCCGCGGCCACCGCCGATGCCGACCCAGCCGACGAGCCGCTCGATCCTTGTTCGACGTTCCACGGGTTACGCGTCATTCCGCCGAACCACTTGTCACCCATCGCCAAAGCTCCGAGCGAGAGCTTTGCGACCAGCACCGCGCCCGCTTCATCCAACCGCTCGGCGACCGTTGCCTTCACGTCGAGTTGTTGATCCTTGAACGGCGTCGCACCCCACGTTGTCTTGTAACCGGGGTACGCAATCAGATCCTTCGCTCCCCAAGGAATTCCGTGCAGCGGGCCGCGATGTTTTCCGCTGGCCAACTCGTCGTCGGCTTGCTTCGCCTGTCGCAAAGCGAGATCGTCGGTAAATGTGACGACGCACTTCAACGTCCCGTCCAAACGATGCAGGCGATCAAGATATAGCTTGGTCAATTCGACCGCGGAGATTTGCTTTGTCCGGATCAGCGAGGCAAGTTCGTTGACGGTCAGGAACGCGATCGCTTCGTCGCCGGCGGGTTTCTTGATAGTTTCGGCACTGGGTTGGACGGTGCTGCGGTCGAGAGTCGCTTCGTGTTGCATCGTCGGAGCCGCATTGAACAGCAGCGCGGGTGGAACATCATAGCCAACTTCCACCTTCCGCATTTCCTCGATCTGCTGCAACGCCGACTGAACTTTACCGGCCACCGCGGCGCGATCCTCTTCCGCCAACTCCAGTCCCGCGACCCATTCCGCGTGTTGAATCATCTCCGTCGTGACCACACTCGAGGTCGTGACTTGTTGTGCCAAAGCGCGGTGAAAGACGGCCGTGCCAATCCCGAGTCCGGCGAGCGATGCCAGGACCGCACGCCGATTGATCGTCGCGCCGGATGGATCTTCCTGTGAGTTGTTCGACGTCGCCATCTCACGCTTCCTTTCTTCTTCTCTTGACGTGAACTCTCGGCTTGAATCGTCTCATACTACGGTTCTTCAACGCGCAAACGAAAATCTCTTGACGATTGAACGCCAGTTGCCGGACGCGGACATACTTGTAGCCCCACGACCGCACGCGATCAAGATACTCGGGGATGTGACTGGCAAGTTCCCAATCGGGCAGCTTCAGCGTCAGCAACAGACCGCGAACGTGGGTATCGTCATGGGCGACGATGGCTTCCACGGCATCGAGCGTGTGTGCGGGTGCGACGTTCGAATCGGCCAGCAGCCAGCGAACTCGCGCGAACTCGCTGCGCTTCACCTCCGAAGCACGAGCCCGAATGTGGGCGAACGCCGGATGGGCAAGGATCTGCTCGTCCATCTCCGCGGGATCGACGCCCAACACGTACATTCCCCGTTCGAGCAGCAACTGGGCTGCGCCTCCCGGAGCGCTGCCGATTTCGGCCCAGAGATCCCCCTTGGCCAGCGGTAACTGGGACCAGCGGAGAGCCTCGGCGAGCTTCAAATACGCCCGGCTGATCATGCTTGAATCGGTGTCGATCAACGGAACGCCGCCCGGCCACCGGGTTGGCAAGCTCGTCGCGCGATGCCACCCGATCCACCATTCATTTGGCTCGACGATTACGCAATCCAGAACGGCTTCGCCCGAGCGAGCCGTACGATTGATCGGCGACCGCCGGTCGCCGGTCGGTTCCGGCTGTGCGTCGCGGATCAACGCAGCAACCTCATCGGCGAGGGCCGTCCGTCCCGGCTCAAACCCGCCACTGCCCGGTACGGCTGAATCTCTTTGCCAAACATGGAGGTGGTCGACCGGCATTCCTTCCACCAAGGGCCAGACGCGTATTGCCAGTTCATTCGCCAAGTCACTCGTTACTTTGCCAAGCGAGAAACCATGCGTCCGCGAGAACACCGATCGGATGTCGAAGTCGGGAGCAAGCTTGACGCCGTCTGGAAGCTTCCAGGTAACAAAGCCCGGTCTCGAAAACGAGAGGTGCCAGTCGGGCCAAGTCGTCGCGAATTCCGCCTTGAGAGCGTCTTCCGCGCCGTGTTGGCAGACGGTGAATAAGAATTGAGAGGGGACGTTCAAGGAAACCTCATCGGGCCGATGCTTTGCTCACTTGTCGAGTCCCAAAACCTTCAAACCGTTACGGTGGATCATTGCTTCGATCGCGTCGGCGTTCAAGCGCGGGAGCGATGTGCCGTCGAGTTGGCCGTTCAGACTTCGCAAGCCATCGATCATAGCGTCGACCGTTGTGAACGGATAGTCCGTGCCGAACAAGACTTTGTCCCACACGCCATACTCCTGCACCAGCATGAGACTGTGGTACAGCTGAAAGGGGCGATAGTGCAGGGCGCTGACGTCGGCGTAGACGTTTGGATGTTTGCGGATCACGGCAACGCACTCACCCTCGTACGGATGGCCGAGATGAGCCATGATGATCTTCACGTCGGGGAAGCGGGTCGCGACGGGATCAAGATGCCGCGGCAAGGTGCATTCGAGCGGAGCTTGCGCGACGAACGTCGTGCCGGTGTGCAGCAATACGGGGAGCGCATGCTGCCGGGCGTACGACCAGAGCGGATCGAGCCGCTCGTCATTCGGGTGAAAGCCAGCATACATCGGCAGCAGCTTGATGCCGGCCAGTCCCAGCTCCTGATGGCCCTCGTGCATCTCGCGCTGCCAGCCTTCTTGGGTCGGATCGAGCGATTGGAAACCGATCAGCTTGTCGCTGTGCGCCGCAATGTACTGTGCGACATAGCGATCATCGACCCACAAACCACTTAAGCGAGCCTTGCCGCCAAAGACGATCGTCCGATCTGCTTGGGCACCGGTCGCCGCGTATTCGTCGTAGCGAACCGTCAGATCAACTTCCTGGCCCGCCCGCGCCCGTTTCGCCTGATCGCGAAAGTCGTCGCTGAAATGGTCGGGATATTGCCACGTATGGCTGTGAACGTCGATGATCATCGTGACCTCGATAAAACCACGTGCAATGGACGTGGCTAGAGCGTATTTCAAAACCGGAATTTCGGGAGGGCGAAGCTCCGGCTGAGCCTGTACTTGTGGAGTCTCGGCTCGGCGGGAGCCTCGCCCTCCCGGTTTTGTCTCGGCTCGGCGGGAGCCTCGCCCTCCCGGTTTTGAAATGCGTTCTAGTCATTCCATGCTTCTAAACGTTGGATTGAGTCAGCCATCGTGCGACGATCGTGGAGCATCGTGTTTCTGCATCGGCTGAAACCTCACACGATCCGACCTATTCCAGTTCGTGAACGTCGTCGAGAACTCCACGCGGGATGCACACCGTCAAGACCGTCAGCTTGCCAATCGCTTTGTGCTTTACGCCGCGCGGCACATAGACAACCACGCCCTGATGCAATTCGATCTCTTCGTCGTCTAGAATCATGGTGCCTTGGCCGCTGATCACGTAGTAGAACTCGTCGGTGCGCTGGTGGTAATGCAGCTTGGCATCCTGGATTTCGACGTGGTGAACTTCCGCGGCGGCTGCGTCGGAGGCTTCGACCAAACAGCGGATGCTGCCGCAGGTTTCCGCCCACGGCTCGACTTCCGCCGGATCGCGACGGATAAACTTGGTGCTTGTCGCCATAACAGTTCCTTTGGGATAGGTGAATAGCTGGCAGAGTATTCTGGCGTGTATCATAGCATGACTTGCGGCGTCGGATGCTGATTCCATTACCAACTTGGAGAATCACTTGTGCGACTTTCCTTTTACACCTACAGCTATACCGATCGGCTCGACATGCCCATCGAGATGTGCTTGAAGCGGATTTCCACAGCCGGCTATTCGGGCATCGATGTCTCAGGGACCAACGGCCGCCCGGAAGATCCACGATCGTTCGATGACGACCGGCGTCGCTTGACGCGGAAGACGGCGGACCAGTTGAACCTGCGCGTCGAGGCGATCATCACCCACGCGCCGTTGACCGACACACTCCTTGACCCGCAGCGCAAGCCGCTGGATCTGAAAGGAACCGTCGACCTCGCCCAGGATCTGGGCGGGTCGGTGGTCACGTTTCATATGGGCGGATATCACGAGGGCGTGCCGCGCGACACCGTGTGGCGCAAAGCCGTCGAGGCGATGCGCGATGCGGCGGCCACCGTCGACGTCGAGTTCTCGAAGTAGTGCTTGGCCGTCGGGTGGACGGCTCGGCAAGTGTCTGACAAGTTTATAAGCGGAGAACACACCATGAAGAACAAACCGCGACAACTGACGCGCCGATCGATGCTGCAAATTGCGTCAGGAGGAATTGCCGGTGCCGTGCTGGCGGGAGGTCTCCCCGCGGTAACCGCGGCGGATTCCCAAGAGCGGAACAAGACCGAGTTTCAAATCGCCTGCATGACGCTGCCGTACTCGCCGTTTCCACTTCAGCGGGCGCTCACCGGCATCAAGTCCGCAGGCTATGACTTCGTGGCATGGGGAACATCGCATCGAGAAACAACCGATGGCAAACCCACTGCGGTGCTGGCGGCGGACGCCTCGCCGGAAAAGGCGAAAGAGTTGGCGACACAATGCCGAGATCTGGGCCTTGAGCCGTTGATGATGTTTTCCACGATCTATCCCGAGGCGGAACATGGCTTGGAAGTGCTAACTCATCGTCTGCGGCAGGCCGGTGCCGCCGGAGTCTCGCAAGTCCTTACCTTCGGGCATACCAAGGGCGGCCATCGCAAGTTGTGGATCGAACGGTTCAAACAATTGGGTCCGATCGCCCGCGACCATGGCGTGCTGCTGGTCGTCAAACAACATGGCGGTTCGACCGGCACGGGTCAGGCGTGTGCTGAGATTATCCACGAGGTGGATGACCCCGGCGTGCGCGTGAACTATGATGCCGGCAATGTGATGGATTACTTGGACGTTGACCCGATTCCCGACATCCAGCAATGCGCCGACGTTGTCCACAGTTTCTGCATGAAGGACCATCGCAACTGGCCGAAAGATCAGGATTGTGGTCCTGGCTTTGGCGAGATCGACCATTATCGCTTGCTGCATCCGGTGGCGTACACGGGACGAACCATGCCGCTGTGTTGCGAAAACATTTTTGCCCCGCTTGTGCCCCGTCCCAACGAGCCGGAAGGTGTTGATGATCTGGCACGACGGGTCCGCGAGTTTTTGGAAACGGTTGTCGCGGGAGTGACGCAGGGTGAAGGCTGAGTTCAGAAGTCAGAAGTCAGAGGTCGAGAGTGGGGGCGACCGGCACGGCCAACGCGCACTTTAGGCAACTTGGGGTAGCGCGGTAACTAGATATTGATTAAACAATTCGC
>JAQBZB010000414.1 GCA_027622275.1 Planctomycetota bacterium
AGGAAGCGAAACAGACAGCACCGCTTCCTGACGGGCGCGGCTCGGTGGGCCAACCGGTGATCGAGGTCAAGACGACCGACAAAACAACGCCGCAGACGTCGCATGTTCTCCATATTTGGTGCCTGTCACCTTTTCTCCCCCAGAAAAAGAGTCCTGACACCTTTGTTTCGCCCTGACACCTTTGTTTCGCCAGAAAAAGAGTCCTGACACCTTTTCTTCGCCCTTTGATTCTTCAGGACGACATCAAAGAGGCCTGACCCCTTTGTTTTCCGCTCTCTGTAGTCCAGGTCGCTGCGCGCGGCAACATGCTCAGACAATTAATGGGTGGTACCTTTCGTTCCGCGTTCGGGGCGGTTACGACTCTATTGGCCGGACAGTTCCGTCTTCTTTCGGGTCAAGAGTCTGTTCGATGTACGCGATGGATTCATTTCGCAGCCAAGCGACCGCCGCTTCGGCGCGTTTCGGCAGTGTATTTACGGATGCCGAATAGACCTCAGCGCCGTCTGTTGCGAATCCAATTCTCCAACGTCGACCGCGACCGCGGTGGATGACATCAACATATCGATCGCCGCTCACTGCGCCGATCAATCCGTTTGTGGAGATGAAAGTGTCGAATCCAGCGTTCACCAGGATTCTGAGGAACTCAGCATCTTCAGGAGGATTAGGTGTCGACTCACCGATCGACCACCACTTGCAGTTTTGGGGGGCGGGATGTTCTTCCTTCATCGTTCTTACCGTGTAAACACTAGGAATCTCTTCAGACCGTCAAATTCGATCGTCGCCGTCCAGCCATCACCGAGTTGCCTTGCGACTTGCCGTCCATATCGAGTCAACGCTTCATTGGAAAGTTCTCCCAGTTTGTCCGTCGCATAACCGGCAATCCGTCGTACGTCCTTCCCTTCCTGGGCAAGAATCTTGCGCAGCACGGACGCACCGCCTCCGCCATCGATCCAATCGATGGCTAGTTCGCCACCGTTACGAGAATACTCAAGAACCTGATCGCCGCTCTTGAAGCGACGATACCTTGGGTTGTCGATATCGAAAGAGAAGCCGTTGGGGATGACGTCATCAGGTCCTATTCCCTTTGGGGCATCACTCTTCGACTTTCCCGGAACGCACTCGTCAGTGTTATGCACAAGTGCAACCAGCGTCACGTCAGCGTCTGTCACGAAAAACGTATGCGCTTCGCTAACCGTGAGATTATACACGGGATGGGCCTGTGTGAACTCCTCAGTTCGCGACGAGACGAACTTGCAGCGATCTCCACATGGGCCGGTGGTGTGCTCGCCGGGTTGGATGGTGTTGGCGCCCACAAACGCTTCACGCTCTTCGATCCAGATCGGGTGCTGCGGAGTGCTCGTGATTGTGGCTCGCCGGCCGGATGACGTCTCGAAGGTCAGGTGGATCAGCGAGTCCGTCGTGACTTCCAGGACCGCTTCGACCGGTTGCAGTCTGATTCGCTGGCCGTGTTCGTCTCGGGCGAGCACCAGGTCGCCGCGGCGGAGGGATTCGATGGGGCGGGTTTCATACGTGGGGCGGCCGGTGGATGGGTCGATGGAAGCGGCCACGACCACCGGGGTGCCGGCGGGGAAGCATTTGATCCGCTTCATCAGCTCGGCGAATGTGATTTCCCCAAGCAGTTCGACCATCGCTTTGGCGACGATGGGGGCGGCATCGGCCAGTTCGCTCTTGAAGGTCACGTTCTCGAGGTACTTCTTGATCGTGTACAGCCGCAGGACGACGTCGGCGGTCTCGTAGGCCGTGAAGGCCCAGCCGGCGCCGGTTGCGGCACCGGTGCCCGCCTTGCAGGCCAGCTTCTTCATGCCGATCAGTGTGCCGATCAGGCTCACGAAGCGGGCCATTGCCGCGGGGTCCTTGAGGGCCTCCAGCAATTCGGTCGTGCCGTTCCAGAACTGCCGTTCGGCGATGACCTGACTCAGCCATGACAACTCGGCCACGCATCGCATCCCCATGTTGAAGGGCATGGCCCCACCAAATGGTGCATCCTGGATGTTATACTCATGCGGCCTGGTGGACTCGGGCGAGATCGAGCAACGCTGTCGTGATAAACTCGCCCGAATCGCCGCTTGCGAAGTCGCCAATCGCCCCGGCGGGATTGAACCACGCGTACTCAAACGTAGACGTCACGGCTACAAACTCATGCAGAAGCCACGCGCCGTCCTGAGAGCAGAACTCTTGAACGGCAAAGATGGTTGACGGCTGCGCTCTTCGCGGCGACAGTGCCATTCCTCCCTGTCACCTTTTCTTCGCCACACTGGAAGTAGCCTGAACATAGCCTGTCCCAGTCCTTTCCCCCCTGCGCCGGAGTGGCACGCCCAACCGGCGGCGGTCAGGAGTTGCTCTGAGAAAAAAACTGACGAACCAATTCGCCAAAAACGGCTTCCGGGTCCGATTCATCTTGCTCGGCCAACGATTCAATGGCCTCGGCCCATCCCGCCGCACCGGAGAGTTGTTTGGTTTTCAACAACCAATCCGCAAACTGCACATGGAATGACTCATTCGCGGTAATCCCGCCAAGTTGCTGAAACGCGGTTTCGTGACCGCGCAGCAAGGTTTCAAGTTCCTTGAGCGAATCGAAATACATGCGTGGATGTTTCAGTGCGGATTCAATGAACGCAACACACGCATTTTGGTAATCAGAAGCCGAAATCGATGACATCTCCATACTCCCACAGTCGTTTGAATTCATCGATTGGCAGACCGTTCGGACCTGTGAGCGCGTCGTAGACGCGACCGTCCTTCACGACCACTTCGTGGTAAAACCAGTCGGTACGTTGGCCACCCCGCGCCCCAAGTCTTGGACGACCGGGAAGGCTTGCGTTGGGTTTGATTCTGTGAATCTTTCCGCCAATTGCGCCTTGAATGTTCTTCGCGACGTCTTCGCATCCCGTCCGACAGTACTTGCCCCACGGGACATCATCCAAGCCCTTCAGCACGACGCCTTCACCCTTTGGGTTATCACTCTTCGACTTTCCCGGAACGCATTCATCAGAGTTATGCACGAGTGCAACTAGCGTCACGTCAGCGTCTGTCACAAAAAACGTATGCGCTTCGCCGACCGTGAGATTATAGACGGGATGGGCCTGTTTGAACTCCTCAGTCCGCGACTCGACGAACTTGCAGCGCTCCCCGCTTGGGCCGGTGGTGTGCTCGCCTGGTTGGATGGTGTTGGCGCCCACAAAGGCTTCACGCTCTTCGAGCCAGATCGGGTGCTGCGGAGTGCTCGTGATCGTCGCTCGCGAGCATCGTTGAAAGCAGCACTGGCAGAGCCAGTGGCACACCCGGTCAGTCATGTTCGCCAGTGCCACCCCGCCGTCGATCCTCTCCAAAATCACATTCCCGCCACGCGTCGTGATATTCGTCCGAGCCTTTCCGAGCCCCTCGCCCCATCTGACAGCGCCAAACCTCACCATTGATTGGGCTAACGCTCCCCTCAGAGCACTCGGGCCGAAGGCCCAGGCCATCGCCTACTAGTAGCCTGGCTGGGCAAACCATCAACGAAGATTTTCCATGCAGATAAAACAGGACGCGTCAAATATCCCAACTTAACGTAATAACCAATTCCCTTGTCTGAAGAGATCTTCCCCTACATCCAATCTTTCTCCTTTGTCCCGAACTCAAATTCTGCTTGTTCCATCGCTTGCTTACACGAATCGTGGTAAGTGTCGGTGATTTCTTCCCCTATCTCGTTGAAATGAATCAAGTAAAACCCGGGGTCTCCATCGAATTGCACGATCCGCAACTCAGCCGGGGGTTCGACTACGATTCCGCTGACCGTGTGTCGGGTGTTCCCAGTTGACTTGTGGTCGGGTCGTAGTCGTATTCGGTGAATAACTTGCTCGCCTGTCTCGCTCATCGGAAGATCTCCACAACTGAATTCTCGATGACGCGGCCAAATTCGTCCAAGACTTCGAAGTGGGCGTGGTGATTCGCCGCATTTCGCACCTCGTGCGCACCGTAACGGAACTGTCGCAATCCATCTGCGGACAAGTAACGTCCGGGCGATAACTCCCGATACCCCGAGCCGAGGTAGTCGATTGCCCTGTCAAGAATCGCATCTTCGTGTAGGCGCCCCGCTGGAAACTCTGGGGCGCGGCCGAGACGTCGTACTGGTGGTGCTCCACTCCTTGGGGCGTTAAATAGGTCGCCACAGGCTACAGGCTCCACCCAAACCACCGCAAGGAAGCTGAAGATGAAAGCTAGTAGGAAAAACCTAGCAGACGTCCATGTTCTCCCACTCTGCTGAAACAACGGCTTCTCCCGCTACGACCAAGTTCAATATGAAATCACCTTCCAAAAAACCACGTTTGATGTCCGCTTCTTCGGGATCACCATCCGATACCAACCGCTCTATTTCCTCATCAGAATGCGACAGTGCCATTTTGACGGCATAACAACGCCCATGGAGGTCGTCGTAGTCGTCAGTCTCAGCCACATTCGCAACCGTCCTGATGCCATACTTGGTTTCCTTCTTCGCATACTCGCAAGCAATCTGCTTGATTTTCGTTAACTGTTCGCTGTTCATTCGATTAATGCTCCCCACTGTCGTAGTAGTTGCCGGATCGATTCGTTGGGTACAAAACTCGGGTCAATAGCCTTCATCTCCTGGAAAATTTCGTCCGGCGTCATCCTGGAAAACGATTGTCGGCTACGGACAAAAGTCGATGCTAAATGTTCTCGAACGGGCTTCGACAATGCGTAGTAGGCGTCATGGCCAACATGCTTGTGCGTTAGCATGTGCCCGACTTCATGGAGAACTTCTCGATTCGTAGCCCCAGATCGAAGAACGATGTAGGGCCGCCCGTTTCGCATCGTAAACGCGGCGTTTTTACCCGTCCCCATAGCGTCTAGAATCGAATCACCACTCTTGATCAAACCGACGCATTCACTGGAAAAGTGGGTTTGGCGTGCAAGGTAGGTTCTCAACTGGTCGAAGTTCTTCCATCGGGCCCCTGGGATTCGAGACGCAGATGAGGTGAAGTCCGCTAACCTGTTTGGGGCATTAAGTAAGTCGCCAGAAGCGACAGACTCCAGCACGACCACCGAAAGGAGGCTGAAAAGAGCGGCCAAGAACAGCCGACTGCTTGTTGTGTTCTGCGGATGTTTCAAGGTGATGTCGTACTCATCGCCGCTTGTTTCATAGTTGAGGTCATCCGTTAATCCAAGGTCGTAGAAGCATAATTAGCATTACGACTACGAGTACGGGTAAGCCCGAAATCCGAAGGAAAAACCAAGCCGAGTGCGTCAATGCGTAACGCTGCTTCAGGTTCCCAATTACCTCCCAAATCATAATTTGATAAACCAGGGCAAGTACAAGTATCAAGAACCAGCAGGTGTTGGGGGTCATTCCTCACCCTCCACCATCAGGTAGATCAACTCACCACCCTTGTAAATCACGAATATTGTCCCGCCCTCAACGGCCCGTTGTGCAATGGGATGCCAAGCAGGATCGAATATCAGGCCGTTGCCACCCATGTTGCGGCCACGGATATCATTCATTGGCGTTCTGAGACGCCATGAGCCGCGAAGCCAAGTCTGAAATACGTCACCTCGTGTGCCAGCGAACTCTCCAACATCACGAATAACAAGCTTCCCATTGCGGTAAAGATGGCTGGGTGCCATATCGCCTAAGCGATCAAGTGCCTTTGCCTGTGCGTTAAGTGAGCCGCGACCCCACCACTGCCGAAACGCCGACGCATTTGGATCGACCTCCTTAATCCAATAGTTGCCTACTTGCTTGAGTCGCGTGCCTTCGAGGCGGGATGACCAAGAACTTACGCGAGCAGCCCCAACCGATTGCGAAAGGTCGAATCCACCCCTTGGGGCCAATTCTTCGAGTTGCTGTGACAGGTTGGCTGGAATCTCATCAAGATGCTTCGTCACCGATGCTGGGATGTCGTCTGCCAGATTGCTCGCAGTTTGCACACCACGGCGTCCGCTGGCAAGCATTGATGCTGCTGGCAAGAACGCAAGAGCGTCGGATACCGACGCTTCCCCGTTGATGATGTTGTACGAGGCAGTAAACATGCCAGCCCCGGTTTCCACATACACGTAAGCTGCGGCAGCGCGACTCCCAGCACCTGCAGCATTTCCGAGCACGATTCCTTCAGCAATTCCTGCCACGACACCAACAACCTGACCATTCCGGAACTCCCTCTCGTTACCGCAGGGAGGCTCAAGGTGGGGGAGCCAACCTTCCGGAAGTGGAAGCATGGTGTGCGCGGCCCCATCGACGGCGCCCGTCAGACTGTCGATTTGCTTGCCGTCACGAGCAGTATCCACATAGGCGTCGATCATGCGAGTTACCGTAGCTGGATTCGCCAGAATTCAGCCGGATCGAGACTGAATTCTGGCGAATCCAGC
>JAQBZB010000415.1 GCA_027622275.1 Planctomycetota bacterium
GCACGCTATCGCGTGGCGGCTGATTTGCGCGGTGTTTTGAGCAAGATAGCCGGTAACTCTTTTTACAAACGTATGTTTTGAAGAATACTCACCGGTTCATGAATAATCCGGGTTAAGAGTTGTGAACAACAGCAGCGGCAAAAAAATGACGACCGCTGAAGGGACATAAAACTGCCGGAATCCTGTGAACTGCAACATCACATTTTTGGCCACCGTCACTGTCCCGCTAATCCAAGCACTCGGAAACGATGAATGGCCCCGCGGTGGTCGACGGCGATGATGGTCTGTTGGTCGACGACGAGGGTGGCGGCGGAGAACGTGTGATCTCCGCGGATCGTCAAGTAGATACGGGGCTCGGGTGTCGCTCGATCTTGCACCGTGAGCAACGCGCCTTCGCGGACGACGACCTCATGGTCAGGCCCGCTGGGTAGGTTACCGGGAAACGCGGCGGCTGCGGCGGCTGGTAACTCTTGGCCAGTGGCGACATCCCAAAACTTGTCAGCCCCGCTACGTGGAGTCGAACGGAGCGTCCGGCCATCGTGAGAAAATGCAAGACCAACGATATTTTGCTCGTGTCCGGCGAGTGTGTTCGTCAAGAGAGATGATCGGGTGTCCCAGATTCGGATTGTCGCATTACTTCCGCCGTTGAGTTGTGAGGCGTCGGTGGCATAGGCGATCGTCGAGCCGTCGGGACTGATCGCCACAGGTAAATGATTCTTCCAGCCGGCTAGAACTCCTTGCTGATGCCCGGCTGCCGCATCCCAGATGTGGATGGCCGTACCGTTGATCGTGGCGAACCTCCGGTTATCCGAGGCGAAGATGATTCCGTTTGTGAAATCGTTGGTTGTGGCCAACGCATCCGGACTGAAGCGATTGGCCAGCGTCGCCACAACTAGAGTCTTGTAGTCTCCCGCGCAGACGATCGTGTGTGCATCCGGCGAAATTGCGATATTCCCTGAGTTCGCACTGGCTCGTCCCCCGATCTTCATCAGCTCCGTTCCCGATCGCACGTCCCATAACCTGACGGTCCGGTCAAGAGACGACGTTACCAACTGCGAACTGTCCGCGGTGAACGCCATCACGTCGCAGGCCAACGGTAGTTCGATAAGGTGGCTGACCTCGCTGCCATTTTGCAGATCCCACACCTTGAGACCCGCGCGAGCGCGCCCGACGATTAGCCGACTGTCAGGTGATATCGCCACCTCGCGATAATCACCGTATCGCTCGAGGGTGAATAGTTCCCGCCCGTCGGCTAGATCCCACACGGTCAACCCTCTGTTCGGTGCAGAAATCACCCTTCGTCCATCCGGGGTGATGGTCACAATTCGAGGTCCGTGGTCTTGCCCAAACGATTTCAATTCAGCCCCTGTCTCCACATCCCACGAGCGAATCGGATACATCAGCCCGCGGGAACCCGCGTCTGAACCAGCCACGACT
Organism: Planctomycetota bacterium; assembly: GCA_027622275.1. GTDB lineage: Bacteria > Planctomycetota > Planctomycetia > Pirellulales > Pirellulaceae. The sequence goes on from JAQBZB010000415.1 coordinate 1,438, forward strand.
GTTTTGCCATCGTGCGTAATAACGACACTGTGTATATCCGCGCCCGGGTAAGCGAGCGTCCTCAATTCCTTTCCTGTCTCCAATTCCCAAACATTGAGCACGTCCGTCGAAGCGGACACCACAGTCCGTCCATCCGGAGTGATCGCAAAGACTTGCAGACGCTCTTTATTGCCGGAGAAAGTCGTTAGTCGCTGGCCCGTACTCAAGTCCCATACATCGAGTTGGTTTTGCTCTCGCGAGCCTGTGACGAGCCTGCGTCCGTCAGCCGTAAACGCCAGTGGCGGGTACGGCCTGGCCGTGAGGGTTTGGAGCAACGGGCCGCCCGCCTGAGCGAACGATGCCGTCAAGCATTCCCAATAGGGCTGCGTGGGGTGAAGCTTTTCGAAGTTGCTGAGCGGAACGCCACCCTTCATGACGGTGCGCGCTTGAAGCTGCGACCAGAGTTGCGACGAATCCTCGCGCAGCACTTCTTTGGACAACTCGAGCGCCTGCGCAACAAGCTGGACATCCGCATCGCTGGAATTGTCCTGGTATTCTTCGATGAGCGCATCGATTCCAATTTCTTCGAGCTGTGCCCTCAGTCGATGATAATCGAGCAGCGGGTTGCCATTGCGAGGTGGGTCCAGCTCGATCGGGTCGGCGATTTGTGGAGTCACCGGAGCAGCGATGTGACTGCTGTCGATCGTCGGTTGTTGCGGCGAGTCGATCGTCGGTTGTTGCGGCGTGTCGATCGTCGGTTGCTGTGGAGAGTCGACTGGTGGTTGCCTGGGGATGACGGCGATGGTCTCCGAACCGCTGCGCTCGAAGAACAGGGATGCAACTCCGCAAAATATGAGCAGCAAAGTGGCGACCACACAGCTGCCCGCTGAGTACAGCATCCACGCTGGAACTGACGTTCTTCGCCGGTGCCGTGGCTGCGTTGGCAAGGGTTGTGCCGCGGGCAGCGGAATCGCGTCGAACTCGCCAAGCTGAAACGAGTCAGACGCCGCGACCGCATCCGATACTGCTTCCAATTGAACGGGAAGAGCGGTCTCCTGCGGAACACTCGTTGGCGCTTCGATCGCTCCCGACGCATATCGCCGCACCAGCGAACCGAGCTGGCCGAGCCGTTGGTCATAGGCTTGCTTGCGAGCTGCGTCTAACAGCTGCGCCCGAGCCTCGGCCAACGCCCGCAGCAACGTTTCCGCCATCGCTCGCCGCCCGCCGAGAGAATACTTGCGGATGTGGGCGATCTGGCGTTCGGCTGCCGCTCGGACGACGTCCAGGTCGGACTCGAACGGCTGGAGACCAAGCAGACGGTACAGCGTCGGCGGCTGGTCTTGCGGCGGGATGCCGAGCCAATGATGCAGCGGATCGAAACCATGTCCCGTCAAGCGGGCCATCAGCTCCGGGTTTATTCCCGCGACTTGCTCGGTTCCTGCGCGATGCTGGAAGACAATTTCGGCTGGATTCTCGCGGCGCAACTGCGAATCGTAAGACCGCTTCGCTGCCGGGTCGAGCAGTTCGGCCTGGGCCCGAGAAACTTCGGCGATCAATCGTTGAGCCGTGTCGCTTGTCGGGCCGGCCAGATAGCGGCGCAGATGTCCCAACTGGCGTTCCGCGGCGTCGCGGATCACCTCCACATCAGCTTCGCGCAGTTGCAGCCCCAGCAGCCGGTAGTGATTCGGCGACTGGTCACTCGGCGGAATTCCGAGCCAGCGGTAGTAGGGATCGAATGGCGATGGCATGTTCGTACGATGGCCTTCCAAGGCCGTCGGGATTCTGCGTTGGAGTGACCGACGGCCTTGGAAGGCCATCGTACATGGGTATCCGGCCAGCTTCTACCTCGCCGCTCGCATTGTGCTCCGCGCGATCACGCGTCGGTCCTTTTGGGTTGCAACATCCGCAGCAGCGGGCCGCCAGCGAGCAGCACCACCAGCATCGCAATCAAGCCGATGCAAATTGGGCGAGTGAACATCGGGGTAAAATCTCCGCCCGAGCTGATCAGACCGGTGCGGAGCTTGCGCTCGACAAGTGGTCCGAGGATCAGGCCCAAGATCAACGGGGCCAGCGGGATGCGGTGCGATTCCAGGAAGTAACCGATCAAGCCAAACGCCAGCATGACGTAGACATCGAACAGACTGTTGTTCAACGCATAGGCACCGACCACCGAGAAGACGACTACGCCCGTTAGTACGAAGCGGCGCGGCAGGCGTAATAAAAGCCCAAACACCTTTATTCCAAAGAAGCCAGCGGGCAGCAAAAGGAATTGAGTCAGCAACGCGATCCAGAAGATGCCGCGAACTTGCGTCATGTCGCCCTTGAACAATTCGGGGCCGGGTGTGATGTCGTACATCAGCATGGCACCCAGCACGATGGCCGTCACCGCGTCGCCGGGCACACCAAACACGAGCGCTGGGATCCAAGCACCCGCGACCGCGGCGTTGTTGGCACTAGTTGGTGCAATCACGCCTTCGATCGCTCCGCGGCCAAACTTGTCCGGATCGCGAGATGTTTTCTTGGCCAATCCGTACGCGCCCCACGCCGCGACGTCGGCTCCGGCACCCGGTAACGCGCCAATGAACGTGCCGCAAACCGCTGAGATGAGCATTGTGAATTTATGCTTCCACATCGCGAGCAAAGTTTCTTTGACAGGAGTTGCCGAGGCTTCGACGCTCGATGCGGACCACGAGACGTCGGTGCCGATGTTGCGCAAGACTTCGGCGATGCCGAACAGGCCAATCATCACCGGAATGAAGTCGAAGCCCCGCATCAACTCGACGCTGCCGAGTTCTTCCAGGAGGGGATAGCGCGGACTGCCGGTCACCACGTCCATGCCAACGGTCCCGATCAACACGCCGAGCATCGCCGCGATCAGCCCTCGCGCGGTACTCCCTTGCGTGACGAACGCGCTCATGCTCAAACCGAGCACGCCGAGCCAAAAGTATTCAAAATCGCTGAACAGCAGCGCGAAGCTGGCCAGCGGCGAAGCGACGAGCACCAGCAAGCCGACGCCGATCAGCCCGCCCAGGCACGAGCAGAGAAGATCAAGCATCAGCGCGAAGCCGCCTCGGCCTTGCTTCGCCAGTTCGTGACCGTCGAGTGTTGCCGCCGCCGACGCGGGTGTGCCTGGAATGCGCAGATACGTGGCGGGAATGTCGCCAGCGAAAATCGCGGTGAAGCTGACCCCAATAATCATCGCCAGCCCGGCATTCGCGTCTGCCAAATGGAAGCTGATCGGCACGATCAACGCCACGGCCATCGTTGCCGTCAGCCCTGGCGTCGCACCGACGAACACACCGAATGCCATGGCGGCCAGCCACGGAATGAGAACGGCGGGAGTTAGCAGATCGGCAGGCACGTGTTGGCGGTCCAAGTAGTTGAAGTAACGAGAAAGCGCCAAAGGAAATTAGAACGGGAGCCCCAGCACGCCCCTTGGCAGTTGTACTTGGAACGCGACGACGAACAGCAACCACACGATCACCAGAATGACGCCAGCTGCCAGCGTGGCGGACCATCGCTTGGCACCAAGTCTCCAAGTTGTGATCGCGACGAAGGCGAATGTGCTGACGGCGAATCCAAGCCATGTCATCGCGACGATGTAGGCAATCAACGCGATGCAAACGACGGCCAGCTTGGTGAACGAGTGATTACGTTTTGAAGTCTCGTCATCGCGACGAGCCCCGCGCGCGAACTCCCACCCGCCCACGACGACCATACCAATCACCAGCACCCACGGCAGCGCGTGCGGGCCGGGATCGTTGTTGCCAGTCAAGCCTTTGTCGTACCCGGCGGCTTCAACCACCGTCTTCCACTGTTCATCCTGCTCCTGCAAGAATTCCGTGAAGTCGCTTGTCGTACGAATCGTGATTCCGAATCCGTACTTCCGCATGAACTCCCGGTACTCGTCCGAGGCGGCAATCTTGACGCAGCGATCGGCGAGCAAGTTGACGATCTCCGGCGGTGTCCCTTTGGGCAGCGCGAGGCCCCGCCAACCGACGGCGATCCAATCGGTGCCTTGCTCCTTCGCGGTTGGCAAATCGGGATAACCACCCATCCGCTGCTCGGCCATCACGGCCAGGACTCGCACCTGCCGGCTCTCCAGTTGCGACGCGACTTCCGGCACGCTGCAGCAGACGGCATCCAGATGACCGCCCATCAATTCCAGCAGCGACGGCGCGGCACCGGGATGCGGCACCCACACGACCGAATCGATCGGCAATTCGGCGGCCTGCAACAATCCAGCGCGAGCCAGATCCCACGCTCCGCCGGTCGCCGTGCCAGACATCCGCAGTTCGCCAGGTCGGGCGCGAACATCGTCCAGCCACTCGGCGAGTGTCCGCCAGGGAGCGTCGTTACGCACGATAATGGCGGCCGGGTCGGCGTTGACTTGCAGCAAGCATTCGTAGTCTTCGAAGGTCAAACGCGAGATCCGCATGCGGTGCATGGTCGACAACTCGAAGGTGATCATGCCGATTGTGTGGCCGTCCGGCTTGGCATAGGCGCTCGCGAAGTGGCCGACCGCGCCGGCTCCTCCCGTTCGATTGACAACGACGAACGGTTGACCGAACTCTTTCTCCAGGGCACGCGCCCAGAATCGCGAGACGCTGTCCGTCCCGCCGCCCGGCGACCACGGACAGACGACCGTCACGGTTCGCGCGGGGTAATTGCGGGCCGCGGCGGATTCCTGCGCGTCGGCCGCTTCGATCTCAAGCAAACTTATCCCGGCACAGGCCAGCAGCCCGAAAACCCACCTACTCATCGTGCCGTCCCGTCGGTATCATGGCGAGCTGTTGGACGATTCGTGGTTATCTGAAGTTGGAGAGTTCCCGTGGAAGGTTTGATTGGCATCCTTGGAATCACCATTCTTTGTTCCCTGACCGTATCGTTGGTCGGATATATTCTGTACGGCAATAAGGCGTGAGCCAATGTAGACGGCACAC
>JAQBZB010000416.1 GCA_027622275.1 Planctomycetota bacterium
ATGGACTCGCGCTTCGAACAACACAAATTGCTCGCGACTCCGCACCTTCAGGTCACGTATCAGCCTCGCGACTTTCGGGCGATGCGCGAGATGGGCGAGTCCTGGAAGATCATCACGGAAGACATCCCTCAACCCAAAGGAATCAACCCCATTGGCTCACAACGAAAACAATAGCCGTCTGTTGAAAAGTAAATTCACGGCTAAACCAAGAGCAGGTTCGAATGCGAAATCTTTTGATGGTGTTGATGATGTGCGGAGCGGCGGTCCGGCTCTTGCCGAGCAATCGGCGACCGATGTGGGAAACACAGGGCGATTCGAGTTCGATGGGCTTCCGCATTTGGTCTCGCCCGGATGGAACCTCGACAATCTGGAGTATCCGGCCGAGGCGATCACCATCGAGTCGATTGGCGATGACAACCGGGGACTGCGCATCGGCCGCCCGGATGCATCGCAGGCCGGACGCTACACCATCACGCTGCGCGGCAGCACGCACGATTGGGATCCGACCGAGGTTGGCACGACGCATTCGGTCACGGTGCGAATGGCGGCGAAGTATTCGGGCTCCGCGTTTGTGGGAGTTTCGATTCCCGGTGGAGGAGCGCTGCTCGACCTGGGCGGCGGCGATTGCACGCTTTGGCAGCGAGTCGGCGACACCGACCAACGTGTCAACGAAACGGCGGTCGTGCGGCAAACGCTTGCCGATTGGCGAGCCGATGCCTTGCACAGTTACACGCTCGAATGGACGCCGACTGGCAAGCCGCACGACTTGCCATGTCGATTGCTGATCGACGGCAAGCTGATCAAGGAGTTTCGCGGGCGTCATGTAGCGACGCCGTTTGATCCGACACTCGAAATCAGCTTCGAGAACGGCACGGGAACCGGGCTGCTCGATTCGGTCGCGTGGAACATCAACGGTGGCCGAGCAAAGCCGAGCCTGCAGTTTGTCGTCGAGCGCGGCGTGCGACAATTGTTTCTCGACGACTTCGGCATAGAACGCCTGTCCGGCCTGACTCGCGAACTGCATCAACCGCAACGGCATCCGGGCAATCCGGTGCTACGCGGCGAGCACCCGTGGGAGAAGAGTTCCGCTTCGGTGTACGGCACGATGCTGTACGACGCGGCGTCGAAGAAATTCCGGCTGTGGTATCTTTGCTCGCCCGAGCCGCCGAAGTCGGGCCGCAAGTGGCTGGAAGTCGGCGGCTATCGGCGCGTGACCAATTGCACCTTGCTGGCCTACGCCGAGTCCGAGGATGCGATTCATTGGACGAAGCCAGAACTCGGGCAACTCAGCTTTGAAGGCTCGAAGCAGAACAACCTCATCGATATCGGAATTGATAACCCGGAAGGGGTTGGTGTGCTGTTCGATCCGGATGATGGGGATGCCTCCCGGCGTTACAAGGCATTCTTCTGGGACCGGCGGCTCGCTCCACCGGATGATGCGACGGGCGTGGACGAGACGCTGGCGAAGGTGCCGGTCGATCCGCCCGGCCTGACCGACGCACAACGAGCGGGCGGCATGTGGGTCGCCTTCTCGCCAGACGGTCTGCGCTGGACGACTCACGGCCCGGTCTTGCCGCAAGGGAGCGACACGACACATACGATCATCTTCGACGCGCGCCGCAAAATGTATCTTGGCTACGGCCGCATGGGCTTCGGCCGCACCGTGGCGCTCACGGAAAGTCCCGACGCACTGCACTGGTCCGAACCGCGTCGCGTGCTGGCCTGCGACGTGGCCGACGGGCCCGGCGGCCAGATCTACGGCATGCCGACGGACCTCTACGAAGGTTTGTTCCTTGGCATGTTCTGGATGTACCGCGAAGGGACCGATGCGAAGATCGACACGCAACTCGCTGTCAGCCGCGACGGTCGCCGCTGGCGGCGCGTGGCAGAGCGCCAGACGTTTATCGCGAACGCTCCGGAAGGCTCATGGGACGACGGCATGTCCCGCGCCGGCCGAGGCATCAACGTCGTGGGGGACACGATCTATCTGCATTACTCGATGGTGAACGGCCCGCATCGCAGTCCGCAGTTTCCCAAGGTCGAAAGAAAATTTCCCGGCGCGATCGGCCTTGTCACGCTGCGCCGCGACGGCTTCGTCTCGCTCAATGCCGGCCCCGACCCAGGCCAACTCACCACGCCACTATTCACTTCGCCGCCGGGTAAGTTGTTTCTCAACGTCGATGCGCAAGACGGAGACGTACGTGTCGAAGTCCTGGACTACAAGGGCGCGGTGCTCGCCGAGTCCCGGCCCCTCGCCGGTGACCACCGCGGCATTGAAATCGACGGCATCGCTGACCTTGGCAAAGTGGCGGGCCAGTCGGCGATCCAGCTCCGCATCACTCTGCGGAACACAAAACTGTTTTCATACTGGTTCGAGTAGCACTGGAAATATGTGCTGAGGCACTTTCGTCGGCTGCGAGATTTTAACCAAGGGGCCGCGCGAGCGAAACAGGCCGTTATTGTTTACACTGAGGCATACGAGGAATGAATTGTCACTGACCGTCTGGATCCAACCATGAAACGACAGGATGTAAACGCGATTGTCATTGTGATGCTGTGTTTCATCGCCCTACCGCACAGCGCAGGCGGGGATGATGAAGTTAGCAGCTGGAGAGTCAAGGTACTGGATGAAAGCACAGCCGGGACTGGATTGACTCCGGTCAGTCCCCGCGAGACGTTGTTCGCTTCCTGGCAGGTTAAGGCCCCCGGCAAGCAGGTTCCAGGCGGGCAGTTTTCACTTGTCGGTCCGGCCCCGGGTCCATGGCGGGTGTGGTGTAACCGCAATGAGAAGGGCGAGTTAGTGTGGCATATCGAAACGCTTGATCAAGGTCGGTGGACAGAACGAAAGATTCACACGGATGTTCCAGAAAGTGGCTGGCTGGACGTCGAAGTCGTGATGGAACCGCGTGCCATGACCTTCCAGTGCGGTGGCCGGGCACAGGGTAGGTTCCAACACGACGGGTATGCCGAGAGATTCAAGATGGTTTTCGGCAGCAAACAGACTCAGGAAGGAGGCCCTGAAGTCAGCAGTGAGTATCGGGAGACCTCTCTGCAAACTCTCACCTATCCCTATATTTATGGCGTTGTTCCGGACGGCCCCGAAGATGTGCGCCCGGAAGACGATGCGCTGTGTTTCATGGTGAATCCCGCAACACCACAGTCGCCCCGTCAAGGCGAGGGTGACTTGATCGAGCGCAAAGACGGCAGTCTATTGATTGTCTGGTCGGATTGGTATGACGGTCGGGCGCAAGACCACGCACCCAACCGGATTTCAGCTCGCGTTTCCACCGATGAAGGCAAAACCTGGGGTCAACGTTGGACGGTCGTCCAGCCGGCCATGCCTTACCCAGTCTTATCAACCTTCGGTCTTGATGGCCCCCCGCCAGGCTGTAGTTATGGAGAATGGTGGACCCTGGAGCGGGACGGAGTTGTACAGCGGATTGGCGGACCGTCACCCAGGCATCCGAGCCTGTTGCGCACCCGCAACGGTGACTTGATCATGACTTGTGTGGAGCTGCTGCCCGACATGAAGAAACAGGAAGGCCTGTCGGTGCGCCGTTCTACGGATGATGGCCAGACCTGGGGCGAACCTAAACGCATTTCTCCCGACAAAGATAACGCTCATCTGTCGAATTGTGCGTGTCTGAGGATGCTCAGTACCGGACGTATCATTTTGTCATGCCGGGAATACGTCAGCGGGATTCGCTGGCCGTATTGCCTCTACTCCGATGACGATGGCTACACCTGGCAGGCGGGCCAGCACGTGCCCGATCCGGAACTGCCACCGGAGCAAAAGCGCGGACAGAATGTCAATGAACCGAGTGTGGCGGAACTGGCAGACGGGCGACTGCTGATGACGATGCGTTCGATTGCGGGAGGACAGTTCTTTTCGTACTCCAGCGATGGTGGTGAATCCTGGACCAAGCCATATCTGTCGCCGCTGCGTGGAGTCGTCTCGCCGGCAGCCATTCGCAGGATTCCTGGAACGGATGACGTCCTGGCGATCTGGAACTACGGCTACGCCCAACGCGGCCCGCTGGTATCCGCCATTTCCGGCGATGGCGGCAAAACGTGGCGGCATCTGAAGCTGGTTGAACAGAGTGAATACCATTGCTTCAATTACACAAGCATCACTTTTGTCGGGGATAAAGTCTATTTGACATATTACAATTATCCCCATCATTCCTCGCGCCAGTTGTTCGCCTGCGAAAAGCATGAGAAGGAATCCAATGTATTTAGTTATCATGACCAGCGTCTCACGGTCCTGCCTGTCAAATGGTTCTACCGCGATGCAGTTCTTGAGTCACGTTGACTCTTGATGGTTGCAGCTGACGACCACTGCCGACCGAAGAAACGGAAAACCTCCAACATTCAGTTTCAAGGAGGGTTCCACGATGGATGTGTCTTTCACGAACTCGCGCACCAGCATCCATTCGGCTCGACGAGCCGATACGGATTGGGCGTCGCTGACGTTGCAACAGCGGATTCGCTCGATCGAGCTGGACGGCTACGTCGTGATCCCGGATTTACTGACGGCGGAGCAACTGGACGCGATACGCGGCGAATTATCACGGCTGCCGACGACCGCCGTCGATTACAGCGAGCATCAGCGCGGTTGCGGCAACGTCCAATGGACCGATTCGCCGACGGCCATTCGAGTCATCGCGTTGCCGGCCATGATCGAGTTTCTTACGACGCTCTTCGGCGACGAACTGATCTGCACGTCGTGCGCGTACGCGGTGTCCCGACCGGGGCATCCGGGAATTGCGATTCACACCGATGCGCAGCCATACGGCTCGAAGATCTTCGGTCTCGCGGCGAGTGCTCCGTGTTTGGTTCGAGTGCTGTACTACCTGGACGACTTGACTCCCGAGCGCAGCCCCTTCAAGGTCATTCCGGGGTCACACTTGTCGCTGCACGCGGACGGCAATCCTTACCGGCGTTACCTGTCGCACGATGATGAAGTGATGGTGACCTGCCGAGCTGGTTCGGCAGTGATCATCAACCAGAAGGTGTTCCACGCCAACTATCCCAACTACAGTGACAGCGACCGGCGGATGCTGGCCATCGCCTATCGACCGGCGTGGGCCGGCCCGATCGGCGATGTTCCTGACCACGACACGGAGCGCGTAGGAACCTTGCCGGCCGAAGTTCGCCCCTTCTTTCGCAGCCTCAATACGCGGCAGATCGAGTACGACTTGCCGAATCGCCCCGACAACATGGCTCGGCACGCACCGGGAATCAGCCCGCAGCGCTGGGGGCTCGATTCGATCGGATCACAGGAAGAAATACGATGAAGACGTACATTGAGTCATTCGACGACGGACCCGGAGGCTGGTTTGGGTGGATCGATAACGCTCGCGGCCCCAAGCCGCTCGAACGGGGCGAGAGTTGCGTCATCTCGCGCAGCCCGTGGTGGATCGACTACAACCATGCGCCGCCGGGTGCCGGCTACATGCACCTGCTGTTCATGTTGCTGACCAGCGGCAGCCCCGGCGAGAACCAGCGGGAAGTCAGCGGCGAGAACCGCTTTATCAAGAGTGGCGTTGGTACGGACTTCACCAATGCCGAACTGACTTTGCGGCTGCGGGGCGAGTTGCTCGCGCGCGACACGCAACTCCTGCTGCTGTGTCAGGGAGTCCACCAGGGAATCTGCACCGGCTGGCTGCTGACCGGACAGCCGATCACGGTCACACCGGATTGGTCCGAGCAAAAGATTACCGCGGTGACCGATGAGTCGGCCTGGACGTGCCTCGGGAGCCGCCACAATCGAGCGGACTATTATGGCCGAACTCCGCTGCGGACCGTGCTCGGCGACGTCAACGCCGATATCCTGCTGGTGCTGTTTCCGCTGGATGTCGCACCCATGGGTCCGTTGAACGGCGATCCGCACCGTCTGAGACCCGAGAAGGACTACCCGGTCTGGCGCAGCCGCCTGCCAGAAGGCTATGTGATGCTCGACGAAGTGCGGATTGAATTTCGTTGAGCCGTGACTTCGTCATGGACTATTCGCCCTTCGCCCCTTCGAAGCGGAGCACAACCAGCGAGTTCGGCTTGAGCCGATAGGTCACCGTGCCGGTTGGCGCGAGTTGGAGAGTCTGCGGATCGGCGAGTTTCACGGTGTCGGGCCGTTCGATCGTGTTTTCCGCGAGATAACTGTCTGCTCGCACTTCATGGACTTCGACGGCAGCCTTCCTGGGCCAGTCCTGGATTTCAATGCGGGTCTCGACAGATTGGTTCGCGTCCTTATTCAGCAGAGCGACGTAGAGCCGGTCGCCGCGCAGTGAGGCGCAATGGGTCACGCGATCGAACGCAAATACCGGGTCGAAGTACACGCCGGGCTTGGGGGCGTCG
>JAQBZB010000417.1 GCA_027622275.1 Planctomycetota bacterium
GCCCTCCCCATTCGCCCTCCCCATGCGCCCTCCGGTAACTAGCTTGTCCACAGTTTCTAAGCGGAAAGCGAACCACGGTGCGGCTGTAACCGCGAGCATGGGTAATATGCAGTAATTGCGAATTTAACATCAACTCTGCCGATCGCTGTGAGTTTAGCAGTCGATCTGGAAGTTCTATTTATTCGTCCCTTGCCGGTTCGATCAATTCTACCGGTGAAGAACATCAGGCCCCAGCGTTGTTGGACCAGGGTGAGGTGCGCGTCGCGGGGTACGGCCCACGAATTGGAGATTCAAGGATGAAGTTTGCAATGTTTACACTCAGTTTGTTGGCCGTTGCGCTGTTGGCGGCAGCACCCAGCTCCGCTTTCGCGGGACGTGGATTACTCGATGGTGGATGCGATTGTCCGACGCAAAAGTCTTGCGGATGCGCGACGCAAAAGGGCGGCCATGTCGTTCAGAAAGGCCATGTCTTTCAGAAAGGCCATGTCTTTCAGAAGAGTGCGGTTGTGCAAAAAGTTGGCATCGCACAGAAAGGGTGCGGCTCGATCAATTGCGGTGGCTGCGGAAGTTGCTCGATCTGTCTGCCCCGCGTTCTTCCCGCCCTGGTACACGGGATCGACTCGGTACTGAACGCACTCTTCTGCTGTGACAGCTGTGGTTCCTCGAAAGGACACGATTGTGCGACACAGAAGGGATGCGCGACGCAAAAGGGTTCCATTCAAAAGGGCCACGTCTCACAGAAGGGCAGCAACTGCGATTGCGACGGTTCGCAGAAAACATTCGCCAATCCGTTCATCGACGACCTGCAGCCGCCACCGGTGCCGGCACCGGACGCCGACGCACGCGTTCGTGTCCGTCGCGAAGTCGCACAACCGGCCAGCCACAGCGTCACGCGACCGACTCGCTCGGTGATCAAGACCGCATCGTCAACGACACGCGAGCCCCGTGCCCTGCCGGCTGAGCTTGTCTTGCCGATCGAACAGAATCGTGCTGCGAGGCCGACGCTGCGATCGGAGCCTAGCACCGTCATCCGTACGAGTGCGACAACGGCCAGCGGCTTGGTTGTACCAACGAACCCGCTTCGGTAAGCGCGTTCAAACTGGCAAGCTCATCACGTGTTAAGAGCTTGATCGAGGTCGTCCCGAAGATCTTCAAAGGCTTCGAGTCCGACCGAGATCCGGATCAGTTCATCCCGAATCCCGTGAGACAGCCGGTCGGCGGCGTCGTAGCTCGCATGAGACATCGCCGCTGGCTGTTCGATCAGGGATTCGACCGCTCCCAAGCTGACTGCCAACTGAAACAGCTTCGTCGATTCGACGACTCGTTTTGTCTTTTCAAAGTCCCCGACAACCTCGAAGCTCAGCATGGCGCCGAAACCACCGTCCATTTGCCGAGCGGCGATGGCGTGGCCGGGATGAGATGCCAGACCTGGATAGAGAACCCGTTGAATGCGTGAATCGGCTTCGAGGAATTTGGCCAGTTGCTGTGCGGTGCGACATTGCTCACGAACACGCAACTCCAACGTCTTCAAGCCGCGCGACATCAGAAACGATTCGAACGGCCCCAACACCGCCCCCGTGGCGTTTTGAATGAAGTACAACCTGTCGTACAGCGTCTTATCCGCGACGACGATGGCGCCACCGAGCGCATCGCTGTGTCCGCCGAGATACTTGGTCGCGGAATGCATCACGATGTCGATGCCAAGTTCCAGAGGACGGGTCAGCACGGGCGTGGCGAATGTGTTGTCGATGGCGGTCAGCACTCCATGCCGCTTCGCGATCGCGACGCACGCATTCAAGTCCGTGATCGACATCAAGGGGTTGCCAGGCGATTCGAGCCAGAGCAGCTTCGTTTGTGGAGTGATCGCCCGCTCAAAAGCCGCCAAATCGCCGGTCGAAGTCAGCGACACCAGCACACCAGACCGATTCAGAATCTTGTGGAGGAGCCGATAAGTGCCACCGTAAATGTCCGACCCCGCGACGATGTGGTCACCCGACTCCAGCAGCATCGTCACGCAGTGGGTCGCCGCCATGCCGGATGAGAACGCGAGAGCGGCAGTCCCCGACTCGAGCGATGCCAGTGTCAGTTCGAGATTCTTTCGCGTTGGATTCCCGCTCCGCGCGTAGTCGAACTCGCGCCACTCTCCGGCATGGTGTTGGACGAACGTCGAAGCCACGTGGATCGGCGGCACCACCGCGCCCGTTTGCTCGTCTCGCTGGTTGCCGACGTGAATGGCTCGTGTGCGGAACTTCATGCTCGTAACGCCTGCTCCAGGTCAGCGATCAAGTCTTCAGCATTCTCGATGCCGCACGAGTAGCGAATCATATTGTCGGGAATGCCGAACCGCCGCCGCTCGTCGGGCGTGCATTCGTAGTAGCTCATGACCAGTGGCTGCTCGATCAACGATTCGACACCACCCAAGCTCGGCGCGATCCGCGGGATCGTCGCGGCATCGACGATGTTCGCCGTGGCTCGCCAATCCGCGTCCTTCACAAGGAACGTGACCAAGCCGCCGAAGCCCCGCATCGTTCGTCTCGCAACTTCGTGATAGGGATGCGACTCGAGTCCGGGGTACAGGACACGTTCGATCCGCGGATGGCTGGCGAGGAATTCAGCAACGGCCTGGCCGTTGGCGTTCTGTTGCTGCATCCGCAGTCCAAACGTTTTGAGCCCCCGTTCCAGCAGATAGATGTTGTGAGCCGAGTTGATCGCTCCCATGATGCCACGCAGATTCCGCACTGGCTCCATCTTTTCCTGCGAGCCGATGATGGCTCCAGCCAACAAGTCGTTGTGGCCCGCGAGATACTTCGTGGCGGAATGCAAGACATAGTCAACGCCATATTCCAACGGCCGAACATTGTAGGGCGTGGCCAGCGTCGCGTCGATCAACGTCTCAACACCACGCCGCTGGCCAATCGCGGCGAATCGTTCGAGATCGACAATGCTCAGATGCGGATTGGTGGGGGATTCGCTGACGAGCAGCTTCGTGCGGTCGTTGATGGCCGCCTCCATCGCATCGTAGTCGCAAGCCTTCACCTGTCGTGTCACGACACCATATCGCGACAAGTGTTTCGAGCAGAATTCGCGGCTACGATGATAACACTCGTCAAAAAAGACAATTTCATCGCCGGAGTTCAACTTCGTCATCAACAGACCGACGATCGCCGCCATCCCGCTGGCGAACAGCAACGCTTCCTGGCCCCCTTCCAGTGCGGCGAGTTTTCGTTCGACAACCTTCTCGCCAGGATTGCCATAGCGGCCGTATTCTTCGCGAGGCTGTTTTTCTTCGATGTAGTCGATCACCGCTTGCGTGTTTGCGAATGTAAAGGTCGAGGCACAAATGATCGGATCGGTAATCGAATCCGCCACTTTCTGGCGTGCTTCCCCCGCATGAACAGCGAGCGTTGATTCGCCGCATCGTTTCTGGTGGGTGCCTTTGTCGTGCGGGCCCGTCTCGTGCGGGTCGGATGATAGGCGAGTCTGCATGGCGAGGCTCCGAGGTGCTACTCAATCAGTCGCACAAGAACTCGCGGCGGCGGCCAATAAAAAACGCCGCGCTGCCATCCAATCTGGCGAACTGCGGCGGTTCAGTGGCTCTTTAGCAGTAAAGGCTGCAAGCGGCCGCAAATCCCTGTGACGAGTGCATTGTAGTAGGCCGGTAACCGGCAAGCAACTCCCACAATCGGAATATCTGTTGTCGGGAGATCGTCGAACGGTGGTGGGATTTGGCAGCGGGGACGGTACATTGCGGCGGTCGGCGAATCTCAGCGCGTGCCACGAAGACAGTCGAACCGCAATCCAGCTCTTTATCGCCTCAGATCCACCGAGAACGTCGGGTTGTTGGCGACCGGCAGCAACGGGGCGAAACATCGTGAACGCCCAGACGGTGCATCGCCCCACGGATAGTAAATCATTCCGAGATAGGCATCGACGGTTCCGGAATCCGATGGTGTGATGAAATTCGCTTCGCCGAAGATCGCGAGCCGATCATTCAATGGGACATGCAAGTCGGCCCCGTAGACGATTTGTACGCCTGTCGGATCAGCCACCGGAAATAGAATGATCTCTTCTCCGTGCGGTTCCGCGGCACCGATCCAAAAGCTGGTCTCGGCTCCGCTCGCCCAAGTGTGTCGCCAGAAGGCGTTCGCTTGACCGATCGTCTCTAAGAAAACGGGTGTTGTGTTGAAAGTTGCCGAGTCCCCGCGATCTGACACAGTAAACCAAACGCCGAACTCGTCGTTATCCGTCAGTTCTCGCGAGACCGTGCCGCGCCATTGGCTCAAGTTGATGCCTTCATAATAGTTTTCAGCGAGGAAGTCATAGGCAAAACCCCATTTCCAAGAACCCGCCGTGCGTTGAAACACACCGATCGTGGTGAAGCTTTGAAATCGCTCGCCGGTTCCTTCGATCGCTTCGACGGCTCCAACCGCAAAGTCGTGATAGTTGATACCCGTTCCAAGCTGCATGCCAATTCCCAACTCCTCTTGCAGCGCGAACCCGATGTTCATGTGCGCCCGTCCGCCCATGTGTGCATTGACGCCTAGATCTTGTGGTTGCTTCGACCCGTCCAGGCCGACGAAAAAAGACAGATTCTCGCGCGGATCATGCCGGCAGCCGCGGGCCAGCTGCTCGTAATCTGGTTGGCTTTCGGTGAACGCCGCGCCTTGCGAACTTATCAAAGGTCCATCGAAGTCGGATGGCGAAGCGTTGCCGATCTGTCCGGGAGCAACCATGATCGTCCAAAGCGCCAGGAATGTAGTCATGCTTCAACTTTGCGAAGAGTTCGCGGCAGGGATCCGTACGACAGGGCGATTCGCCAACAGGGCGATTCGCGCGCACGGTTAACGAGATTGGTATCGTCGTAGCGATTTTGAGGAGTTGATCGCAACCCATACTCGCGTTGCACTTTGCCTTGCTTCACCAAACTCCACCGATCGACTGCACACTGAGCAGAACGGAGACGGTGCCATAGGCCGCATCAGAATCGATATCGATGCACGACGGACTGACACCAATCAGCGGGAACAACCTCGGCCGATTTGCAGGCTGCTCCGAGTAGCTGTCCAATCTCCGAGCTATCGATGACAGCATCGGTCAAGATTAACTCGCCCGCGGCCGTCAGGGCCAGCAGCCGAGTCGTGACGTGAACCGTCGATCCAAAGTAGTCCAGCCGGTCGTTCAGGGTCGTGACCAGGGCGGGGCCGCGATGGATCGCCGCGCGAACCGCTAACGCATGCTCGTGTTGGAGCTTCGCAAGTGCTTGCTGAGTCGCGAGCCCTGCCTTGACGGCTGAACTCGGATCGGCGAACGTTGCGAACATGCCTTCCGCGACGACCTTGACGACGGTGCCGCCGTGTTGTGTGATGCAATCGTCCATCGCGAGCAACGATGGGCGAATTACATCAAACGCAGCACCGTCGCCGATCTTTTCGTACAACTCGGAACCGCCGTCGAGTTGCGCCATTAGCATCGTCACGGTCGCCACGCTGACGATCTGTCCTGGCGACAGCACTTGTCCCGGCAGCAATTCGCGAAACAGCGGCAGCGCGGACGCATCGGCCGCGGTGACCGCGTCGTGGCGCGAGGCAGTTCGTTCGAGTCGCACCATCAGTTCGACGCGCCCATCGTTCACCAAGGTGATGACTTGCGAGCCCGTCCTTAACGTTGGCAGCCGATCCCGCGGGGTTGGCCTCGACAGTCCGACGTCACAGCGACTGGTGGTACCGGTTGGCGAAACGCGCAGATCAATCGCGAACGGCAATTGCGGGCCGCGCACACGATACGCTCCCTCGGACAGCGCCAACTCCATCTCGAATCGTTCGCCGGGCGCGACCCGGACTTGCGACACGACGTGTGCCGAGAACGCTGGTCCGCCAATGCAGTAAGTCTGTACTTCGACGTCGCGGATCTCCGGATGCGCCCGAAAGATCATCTCGATTGAATTCGCAAAGTCGAGTTCAAAGTCAACGTCACACGCTTCGCAATGCCCATGGCTTTCGAGCGCTGCCAGCGACTCTTCCACGTTCGCGGGAATGCGGCACGTAGGACAAAGGATGTCCCATAGCAGCACCAACACGCCCTCCCTCGCGCCATACAAACAAGCTGCGAGTACTTCGCTTGGATCAAGCCCAAATCGCTCGGCAAACGCGCGTGGGCGAAGACGGGCGACTTCCTGGTCGGAGGCGTACTCGAGGAATTTCCCAAGCGTATCAAACACCGCGGCATCCATGCCTTGGCCACGCATTTGATTGATCCGTTGCTGCAATCGATTGCGTCTGCGTGAGCTTAGCCCGCATTTCTCATAACACGGCTAGCGCGAGGCCCCCAGATTTGTCATAACTTGATTTCTTAAC
>JAQBZB010000418.1 GCA_027622275.1 Planctomycetota bacterium
CGGCACTGCAGCTCCCTTTCATCACGCTAGCCTCGCCAAGAAAACAATGCTATCGTCACGTTGCTACCATGCCAACAATCCCGGTAAGGACAAGGCCTGAAGGCCGGGGCTGTTACCCGCCGTCGCTTCGCGACTGTGGAAATGACGCAACTCTGAAAAACGCAAGCGAGGATACATGCGTCTTCCTCGCTTACGCTTTGTGAAGTTGCGCATTTTTTAAGTGCCGGAGGCACGATACCGCCTCTGCCGGTGGCGTGAGCCACCGGAACGAACTAAACGAAAGACCGCAGGCCCAGCGGGCCGACACAGTTTGTCTGTGCCGGCCCTTCAGGCCTGAGCTCTCCTAACGCTTGGCAACCGGTGGTTTACACCACCGGCAAAGGTTATACCGACCCTGCGGGCCTAATACGCGCAACTTCAAAACTTACGCTTCGGGTTACAATGTCTACGCATTCTCAGAAAGGACCCGTTTTGTCTTCACCCCAGAAGGTTTACGTGATTGGGATCGGTGATGACGGTCTCGAAAGCCTGACCGGAGCCGCCAGGCAACTCGTCGATCAAGCCGAAGTCTTGTTGGGTGCCGGGCGGTTGCTCGCAGCGGTCACAAATCCGACGGCGCGGCGCGTCGAGGTTGGTTCGGACTTCGACGAGCTGCTCGCCGAGATCGAAGCTAATGCCAACCAGCAAACGGTCGTCCTCACAACCGGCGATCCCTTCTTTTACGGAACTGCTCGTTACCTCTGCGATCATCTCGGTAAAGAGCGATTCGAAGTCGTGCCGCACGTCAGCAGCATGCAACTCGCCTTCGCTCGGGTCAAAGAAAGCTGGGACGAAGCCTATCTAACCAATCTCGCCAATCAATCCTTGGATCGCGTCGTGGAACGCGTCCGCACGGCGGAGAAGGTTGGCATCTTTACGACCGAAGAGACGCCTCCGTCCGCAGTCGCCAAGGCGATGCTGGATCGTCAGATCGATTACTTCCATGCCTACGTGTGCGAGAATCTGGGTTCGCCCGACGAACGCGTTACGCAATGCGACTTGCAGGAACTCGCGGGACAAGAGTTTGCGGCTCTGAATGTCTTGGTGTTGGTCCGTAATCCGGATGTGCCCGATCGTCCTACGCAGCGGATCGGGCGACGTTTGTTCGGGAATCCGGACGAGGCGTTTCTCCAATCGAAACCACAGCGAGGTTTGCTGACTCCGGCCGAGGTCCGCGTCATGGCGCTGGCTGAAATGGACATTGGCCCTGCGAGTGTCGTGTGGGATGTCGGAGCAGGCAGCGGCAGCGTGGCGATCGAAGCAGCGCAGATCGCCAGCGGTGGCTCGGTTTATGCGATCGAGATGGAAGCCGAAGATTATCAGCTGATTGCCGAGAACGCGCAGCGATTTGGCGTGACCAATTTGACCGCCATCCTCGGCCAGGCTCCAGAGGCCTGGGCCGACCTGCCCGATCCCGACTCGGTGTTCATCGGAGGAACGGGTCGCGCCGTCGCGAACATCGCGCAAGAAGCCTTTGCGCGGCTGCGCAAGGGAGGGCGAGTTGTTGTCAACGTCGGCAGCATTGAAAACGTCGGCTCCGTTCACGAAGCCCTCCGCCAGTGCGCCGGGGAAGCCAATGTTTGGATGTTCAACATCGCGCGGGGGACGCAGCAACTGGTGCGGCTTCGTTTCGAGTCGTTAAACCCAACCTTCTTGATCAGCGCGATAAAGGATTAATGCCGTGGTTGACGTCGCCCAGCAGTACCCACGACTCGACGTGATCGCCGTCGGCGCACACCCGGATGACGTCGAAATCGCTTGTGGTGGTGCCTTGGCGAAGCTCGTCAAACAAGGATACCAAGTCGGCATTATCGACCTGACAGACGGCGAGCCGACCCCGAAGTCGCCCGGCCCGGAAGTTCGCCTGGCAGAAGCACAAAGGGCTGCGGAGACTCTCGGCGTTCACCGGCGCGTCACACTGGACCTGCCTAACCGTCGGCTGTTCGATGGCTTCGAGGCGCGCGTGGCACTCGCCAAGGAGTTTCGCAAGTACCGTCCTCAGGTCGTCATCGGATTTGGCGATAAGACGCCGCTCGCTTCGCCCGATCACTGGCAAGCCATGCTCATCACAGACGCGGCCGTCTTCTACTCTCGATTGACCAAGTGGGATGACCACTTCGACGGGTTGCCGGTCCACACGATCTCGGCTCAGCTCTACTTCCGCCTCGCTTTCGAGCCGCAAACGCTGGCCGGCTTCCCTAGTCACTTCACGGTCGACATCTCCGAGACGTTGGAAACCAAAATCGCATCGATCCAGTGCTACGAGACTCAGTTTCCACCGGAGAAAGCGTACGTGTTCGATCGCATTCGGGGTGCCGCGATGTTGGCCGGAACTGCATGCGGCTTTCAAGCCGGCGAAGTTTTCGTCAGCGCTCGGCCGCTCGGTACAAGGGACTTGATGAAGACAGCGTTGCCTTTGCGTTAAGGCGGCGATGGTCGAACGACGCTTCGAAACCGCGCGAAGCATGACGGACGATCTATTTCGAGCGGAGATGAGTCAGCCACTCCTGGTACTGCGGCGACTTGACGAAAGACGCGTATTCAGCGATCTCGCTCAAGTCGCCCCATTCCATTTCGAAGCTGCTGTCGAGAAGCTTCATCCGTTCCAGCATCGCGGCGAAGTCGTCTTTGGCCATCGCCGCGGTGATTAGCGTCCAATAGGCATCTTCAAGTGCGGGGTCGGCTTCGATGGCATTGTTCGCGGCCGCTTCGGCCCGTTCGTAATCACCCTGTTCGAGATAAACGTTGGCCCGGAGCGCGTTCAAATGTGGATCACCGCCGACGACTCGATCCAAGGCGTCGATCGCAGCGAGTGATTTGTCGTACTCTTCCCGCATAAAATGCCAATCAATGGAAAGCATGTCGACCGCCGCGTCGTTGGGGAAAGCTTTGCGGAAATCGATGATGGCGGCTGAATACGCTTGCTCGTCCACGCTAGCGGCCGCTCGGACTCGGATCAGCATCAGGCTTTTGTTCTTGCGCAGCACCTCTGGCAACCGCTGATAGGCGGCCAACGCCAAAGCAGGTTGCGTGCGGAGTTGAGTCATCAATTGCTGAATCTCATCGGCATGCGTCACAAACTCGCTCTCGGCTGCCGTCAAACGTTGCAGCAGGTTCCGGTTCGCCGACGCGGCGAGCGGAATGAACATGCGGCGGATCGTCTCGCTTAACAGTTCGCCAGTGGCGACGACATACATATCCGAAACGTGTGGCTGGCCGGTGGTGCCGCGAAAGAAAATCAGATCCTGGTAGTTCAAACCCTGATCATCCGAATTCAGACGCATCCAGACGCGGATTTCATTTCCCACGTGATGCACGCGCAGCGCGCTGTAGCCGCCGCCGGATTGCAGCGATTCGATGATCTGACGCTCGAATCCGCCATTGCCTGCTTGGGCGAGGAAGCCCTTGTTAATCCCTTCTCGGACTTCGTCGGACACATCAACATCCGCGGTGACCCGTCGTAGGAGTTCATTGAAATCAACAAAACCTTTGGCGGCATCGATGTCGCCGTCCATGATCGCATTCCCGAACCGCGAGGCCGCGTCCAAACACTCATCATCGGTCAACGGAGTACTTGCTGCCGCCGATGACGCGGGATTGGCCTCAACTGCATTGGATGTTTTACCCGCCGCTTTGGACGCCGGAGCCACCTTTGGAGCAGGCGTGTTAGGACCGGTAGGTTCAACATTTTCATAATTTGCCGCTAACGGGGTTGTACCTTTGTCGCCACTCGACCGGAACGACCAAAAGACGGCTACGACCAGGACGAGCAACAGCACACCGAAGACGCCGCCACCGATGCACAACCCAATGATCAAGCCGGTCTTCGATTTCTTCGCCGGAGTCACCCGCCGCGTCGCTGCCCCGAAAGCATAGGGAGACGGGCTGCCGGGAGTATTCCCATAATTCACATCGGACGGTTGTGCGGAGAGATCGAAGAAAGGGTTGCTTGCCGGGGGATCTGGTTGCGGCAACGGTGGCACGGCGTTTGATATCGCTAACACGCCGCCACAATTAGGGCATTTGACTTTCCGCCCCGCGAGTTCATCCTTTGCCTGGAAGCGCTTTCCGCAGCCACACGCAACTGGAATCGGCATCTTAGTTTCCCCCCTGGACGCGACAAGGTATGAGCCACATGCTACAGAAGCGAAAACCGGCCTGCAAGCAACCGTGACAGGATATCATCAAGGCGAATCTCTCGCCGGACAGGAGGTCATTCACCCAACGCAATTTCCATGCTGCCCGTCGAATCGGCCGACGCTCGTGCCATTGCGCCGGTATTGAATTGCATCGTGATCTTGCCTTCATGAGTCACCACGATGATTCCGCCGAGCCCGTCCTTTGATGCATCAAGGGTCTTTGTGAGGATTTCGTGAACCGCTTCTTCGACCGGTTGCTTCTTGTATGCCATTCGTGCGGAAACATCGTAGGCGATGGCGTTACGGATGAAGTTCTCGCCGACGCCCGTGCATGACACCGCACACGTCTTGTTGTCTGCGAACGTGCCGGCCCCGACAATGGGCGAATCGCCGACGCGCCCGTAGAGTTTGTTGGTCAGCCCGCCCGTCGAGGTGCCAGCGGCCAGATTGCCGTGCTTGTCGAGCGCCACGCAACCGACCGTGCCTTGGTGGTCGTCCGTTTGTTGCTGCTTCACTCGCTGCCACGTGTCGTATCGCCGCTGGGTCCAGAAATACTCTTGATCGACGAGATCGACGCCCTTCTCCTTCGCGAACAGATCGGCACCATCGCCGGACAACAGCACGTGGCGAGTCTCTTGCATGACAAGCCGGGCCAGTGAGATGGGGTTCTTGACCGTCTTCACGCCTGCCACCGCGCCACAGGCACGATCGCGCCCATCCATGATCGATGCATCGAGTTCGTGTCCGCCGGCGCAATTGAAGACCGCCCCTCTGCCGGCGTTAAAGAGCGGATCATTTTCGAGGTGGCGGATCACTTGCTCAACGGCGTCTAAACTCGTGCCGCCATCCGCCAAGATCGTCTTTCCAATCGTCAGGGCTTGACGAAGCGACTCCTTGGTCGCGGCTTGCTCGTTCGCGTCCAACTCCAACCAGTCGCGACCCGCTCCGCCATGCAACGCGATTGCGTACCGAGCTGTTTCGTGATTTTCCGCGAGACCGCTTGATGCATGTAGTAGCGGGATCGCCATACAAAGCGAGAAAACAGCCTTCATCATACGACTCCAATGCGTTGGACGATTTCTTACATGCCAGCAGGACCACGCTATCGTTACCTGTGCGCGAAGCCTTGACAAGCGACAACGACTCCCCGGACGCCCTCCAGGTCCCAGATTGCGCATCCTACCGACAAACAGGACTCGAACAACGATTGATCTTGCCTCGCGGCGACGCTGCGGCTACTTTTCCCCCGCTGCGGATTTCTGACTGCGGTTGCAGGTTCCTGCGCTGCTCGATTATTCGCCCAATTGGATCAACAAGGACTGGTTGCCGTGGCCGCAAACTGTTTCGCAAAGAAGTCTGCTCGGCTGATTCTTACCATTCTTGCCGTTGCCTCAATGGCTTCGACTGGCTGCCGGATGGTCGCCGACGGGCAAAACATCCAAGGTGTACGCCTCCAACAGCAGGGCCAGCACCACGCTGCCTTGCAAAGCTTCCAACAGGCAATCGCGTCGAATCCGACGAACGCAGATGCCTACTACAACATGGCGGCTACGTACCATCGAATCGGCGTCGAACAGAAGGACCAACGGCAACTTGAACAAGCCGAAACACTCTATAATCAGTGCCTTGATTTGAACGAGAACCATGTCGATTGCCGTCGCGGCCTAGCCGTTCTGTTGACGGAGACGAATCGATCCGGTCGGGCGTTCAATCTGATGAAGAACTGGGCCAACTCGAGCCCGCAGTTGGCAGACGCTCGGGTGGAGTTGGCACGGCTGTACGAAGAGTCGGGCGATTATGAGACGGCGAAGCTGCATCTCCATAAGGCGAATCAGCTCGACCAGCACAACTCGCGAGCCTGGGCCGCCCTCGGAAATATTCGAGAACAGCTGGGCGACACTCAACAAGCACTCGCGAACTACCAACGTTCGTACAATCTGAACAGCTTCCAGCCCGGCGTCGCTCAGCGAATTGCTTCTCTGTCTGGCACACCGGTTGGCGGCGGAGTATCTGGGTCGGGCGGAACGCGAGTCGTCACGCTCCCGATGCCGGGGCGGAGCTACTGATTACGCCGCGTAATCAATCTTCGGCAGCCTCAGAACTCCTGACCTGAGCGGAATTTAAGGTGAGCCGTGTTTTGGGCTGAGGAGGGTGTAGA
>JAQBZB010000419.1 GCA_027622275.1 Planctomycetota bacterium
TCGGTCCCTTCGTCGGTGTCCGCGTCGCCATCTTGATTCACTCCATCACTTTCGTAGTAAAACGACCACGTATCAGACGTAGCGTCCGCATCCGTGAGCAGGCTGGAAGTTGGGGTCAGCTGCGAATCAGAATGAGGTGCCCCCGAGAAATTGGATTTGTAAGAGCCGGTCTGAATCTGATTGTAGGTGTACGCACCACCAGTCGCGATGTCCGCGTAGTCCCTCAGATAGTTTGTGTCGGTGCTGGTGTAGTTGAGATCAATGTAGGCACCTGTCCCAATTGGCAAGAACCATTTCGTGATCGCCATTCCATCGAAATATAGATCGACGCCATTGACCGGCTTGGACGAGTGTGCAAATCCTGGATCACCGGGGACAACGGCCTCCACGCCCGAAGGGTCGATGCCGACTGGCGCTCCCGGATCGTAAACTTTCACGTCAAATGCCAAGGCGTTCACCAACACAATGTCTTCACCGCGGTGGGCGTTACCTTTGATCAAGCCGGGCTCGACAAACGAATTGGCAACAGGCGTTCTTGTCAGCGGCAATCCCATCGCGTTGTCGCGGTTCAACCGATAGGGAAAACTTGGAGTCTGTCCAAGCAGGTTTGCAGTATTCGATGGATCGAACATGAGGATGCGATAATGGGCAAACCGATTGCGGCGGTTCGCTAAGTCAGCGAGTGAATTAACCGACACATAGATACGCGATTGGTTGGAACCCGTAGAAACCACGTCGTAACGCACCGATAAATCGTGATCAGCGTGGAAGTTTTGAATGGCTAGGCGGGCCGCTTGCAATCCAGGTTGGGAACCCGTCGAGAATGATGTGGTCGTTGAGGGGAGTGCCTTGTAGTACGGAAGAGGATGAGTTGCATCAGCTGCAGTATTCAAATCGGGACGAATGAGTAGCACGCGGCGATAGAGAGTATAGTCATCGCGTTGATCCACATTCAGGGTGTTGTTACCCGCGTCGAGAATCCCATCACTGTTTGTGTCGCTGGTCGCTTGATCGTTCATCGTCGCCCACCAAGCAATTTCGGCAAGCTGCGATTCGAGCTGTGTCTGGACGTTGACAATGGAACCGCCACTGGTGACTTCGACGAGGTGCAGGCCGCGAAACGGCACATCGACGCTCCGCGAAGTAAACATCAACACGTCATCCGGATCACCCGCACATGAGTGCGCCGCGAGGCTCGGCATACCGGCCTTTGAATTCGCCAAGTAAGCGGAACCGTCATGGTAGACGCCCTCGACAATTTCGAAATAACCGAGGCCTGACTCAGGACGCGGCCAGGGACGAACAGGGACTGTCAGCCCTTCGAGATCGCGCTGCAAAAGCATGGTAACGCCGCGAAGTTGCCCCAGCATCTCGACAGACGCTCGATTCGACGAGACAGTGACACTGACGACGGCAAAGGCCTGAGCGAGCCCGTAGACTAATAGCAACGTGATCGTTGCCGCGACGAGCAACTCCACCAGCGTCAATCCCGATCGCCGACGTCTCTTTAACGCAACTTTATGCGAGCGGTCGGAAGATCGTGCTCTTGCAAAACGAGTCATTAGGTTTTCCTCGGCGTCGGTGGTGGGCCACTACTCAACGAACCGCCGAACGAGGATCGCTCGATCAACATTGTGGTTCTCGCCCGGTTCGTAGGCGACCGGAATTGAACGGTCAATCATATAGAAGGCCCGATGACGTTGTACTTCGCCGGTCTCACTCCCGATCTCTTGCCCCAAACCTCCCGAGACGGGGTCGACTTCAAACATTCCAACCGTGATCCAAACGGCATAGACGTTGGAGCGAGGCGTGACAAGATTCGACAGGCGTTGAATGCTCTGGTAGCGGAAGTACGGGTTCCGATCTGGATCGATGTGCGTTCCACCGGATGTCGTCGCGAAGTTAGGTTGACCCGATGCCGCCGGACCGCTCGGTGTAATCAAATTGCTCCGAAGCAGCGTGCAGTCGATATCCGCGCGCACCATGGTCGCGAGCGGAACCAGCCGCCCAGAGCCGGAGCTGCGTAACGGATTCGCGAAGATCGTCGGATAAGCATCGTTGATGCTGATGATGCCGGAACCCGCCGTGCCATAGCCACGCCGGCTGTCGCTCCACGCTAACTCGTCTGGTGTGGCGAAGTCGGTGGTGTCCGTCAACCCCGACAGGGCTCGCCAAGCACGATCATCGTAGATCGTGTTGGGATTCACTCTTCCCGGCTCGCGAAACGCCGGGATGCGGTTAAACGGTGGATGGAAGTTGTCGGTTCCGACACCGTTGGCGAACGTCGTCTTGTTCAACCAGGTCTCCGTGCCGATAAATCGCGAGGGAACGCCCAAATACTCGAACACCCGATAGAAGTGCGCGCCGACGGAACCTGTTCGATTATCGAAGAAGTTCAGCAGGTGCGGATAGTGATTGCCGGTTGTACCAAAGGCGGATGTAACCGCGTACGGATCGTCGCCTGGCGTGAGCGAGAACTTCTGGGGTAACTGCCAGGCAGGAAATCTGGGAACGAGCATCAATTCGAGTTCGCTGACGAACGGACGATTGTTCCACGTCAGCCACGGGAACGGGGCACCGCCTACGCCAGTTAAAGGGTCGAACACACTCGAATTGGGCGCTCCGACAAGTTCGTCGCTCGGAGCCGTTGTCGCCATCGGCGTCATGCTCAGATCCTTCTGATACCGAGACTTGAATGTCCGATTCAGTCCGCCGAGGGTGTGCCTGAATTGTTCATTAAAATAATGGTCGGTGATCGCGGGAATGGTGGTCTGGGGGCCTGTTGAATCGTCACGCCAAAATCTTCGATCAGGTGCGAAACCGGAGCCCGAAGTCAGACCTCGTTCGCGCGAAGCAAAACTGGGATCGCCACCTGTGCCGGGCCCGCTGCCGCTGGCCATTCCATTGAACACGGTCAGGTCAATTTCCATCGAGTCGATTGTCAGATAGGGATTCGTCAACGCGCTGTAAGGTTCAAGTGGATTTGCAAGCCTTTGCAAGTGGATGCGTCGGAACGACGTGTACGTGGTATCGTTATCCAGGGGATCGACGACAGCAGTGTTCGGATTTCTATCAACACTTCTCGCCGGGTCCAAATCAAACGGGCGGTCGTACGCCAGCGCGTAGATCGGTTCGCCGGTATCCGTGTGAGTCACGGTTCCGTAAGGATCTCCATTGGGATCGTCGGCCGGATAGTTGCCTTGCGAGATATTTAGTCCGTTCACAGGAATCGTGACCGGCGGCAACATGTCCGCGATGTAGCTAGTATTCGTCGGAGTCACGCCAGTGGGTGGCAGCCATGAGGGTGCGTTGTTACCGTTGAAGCTTGGATTGGCGTCGCTATTTTCCACGTACAGCCAGCTCTGATCGGGAACTGGGTTGTGGTGCATGATGATCCGTCGCGTTTTCGTTACATCACTCATGACCGTGGCAAGATCGTTGCGGCGTCCGATGAGTGCTACATAGTCAACGCCCCCCGCGGCACCATCCACGGGATTGTTTTCGTTGATCATTTGATGGTAGGTGCCAACCACCGCATATCGACCGGGCAAAACTCGCGTCGGAGCGACTTCGGCATTAAAGCGGATGGTGCCAACCGGCGTTTCCGCCGCGCCACTTGTTGCAAGCGGCGCAGCGGTCGTAAAATACACGACGCGTTCGAGGGACGTCGGCGTGGATGCCGGCGGGGTGGCGACTAGATCGGTTGCTGCTGCCCCTTCACTCGCACTCGTAACCGCGAGCCGCCAAATTGGCGATGTGCCGGCGATGCCGCCGAGAACAACACCGGCCGACGGCGTATTGGCGTTATAGAATTCCTGCGGCTTGCGTTCATCAACCGAGGACCAGGGATTGTTAATTTCCACATACATATAGCCGAGCGGGCGAAGCGCTTGATCGAAATCGTTTGGCGTCTTGAGATTTCCGGCCCCGTCCTTTTCGCCAATATTGCCCGAGCCATCGTCGTGTGTGGTCTTTTTACTCGGATTGTCGAGGTCCTCGACCCGGCGATCATGAAACGCCAAATTCTCCGAGAGCACCAATTCGGGCCGTTCGCATCCCCACACCAAGGCTCGCTCGGCGTCTGAATCGTCGCTGACGCCCGAAGGACCAACGCCCAGATACCCATCGACGTTCCACGGGCCGATGTCGTCAGATCCTGGCCAGAGCGCTTCCGACTCGTTGTCCATCGTGCCATCACCATCATCATCCGTACCCATCACTCCCCAACCGCCATCGGGGCCGGGCTGAGGGGCAGAGAAAGGAGTAGTGTCATACTCGAAGGGGGTCATGATCGAGTCTGGGTCACGAAAATCAACGACGTTAATCGCCCACTGTGCCAACATGTCCGCAGTGGCTCGTTTTTCCACAAGAGTCACGACGCTGTTGCTATCTAGGTCCAGGCCACCGGTCGGCGTCAATAACATCATCAATTGATAGAGGTGTCGGGCGTAGTAGTGCCGGGCCAAGAAGCCGTTTTCGTTGGTGATGCCGTCGTTGTCGTGATCGACGTAGGCACCGTCGATCTGCTCGTTATTGCCGGTCGCCTCGTTGTTCGTCCCTGTTTGCCAATGTTCGTCGACAATGGCGTTACCGTTGTTGTCCCGCGAATCGCCGAACGGGCGATTGATGTCCATCTTGGTTCCCAGCAGCAGATCGGGCGAAAAGAAGGACGAAGTCGCAATGACGCGGCCCGCGAGCGTGTTGCGTTGTGCGGGTGTAAAAGCAGCAAGCGTCGAGTCGTTTATCACACGCCGACGCGCCAAGTCGGTTATATGTACCGCGCGTGGCGTGGTCGGACTTGGATAATAGACGTGCGGGACGGGAATATGGTAACTGTCCGTCGTCACGAGTCGGCGGTTACGCGGGGCGTCCGAGTCGGTTGTGAACACCGAGAACAACTTGACGAGCCGATCGGGCAGCAGTCCGGCATCCACATCATTAATTCGCAGGATCCGTTCCAGTTCCGCGGGCGTGAACGGAGCGTCAGAGGCACCAGCCGCATTGACGCCGGACGGCCCGTTGGTCGCCAGATTCACTTCGTACGGGTTGTTGTCACGGAAATCGCTACCGCTCCACCTCGACTGGTCCCAGCGAGGTTGTCCGGCTTGGTTCAGTCCAACGGCAAGTTCGCCGCGCAGGTCCGGGATCGTTTGGAAGCCCCGCAAGTTGGTCGTCGTATTGTCGCTGAAGTCCGCGGCGATATCGTAAAACTTCCGCGCCGCCAGCGTGTCTAAGCTGCTCGCTCCGGACACTTTATCGGCCCCGTAGCGACCGGGACGTGTCGAGATTCCGAGCAGTAGTGTCTCTAACTCCGAAGGCTCAAACAGCCGATCCGAGGAAGAACTCGTCGTGCCAACCGTAGGATTGATCTCCACCGGGCCGTAGCCTTGTCCTTCGGGGCGATCATCCGACGCGGGAGTTCGCGCGAGGTCGCTGGTGGCAACTCTCGTCCGTACAGGATGGGGTCCTGCCACTGCCGCGATGCCCGTAGTTGCAACGTGAGCCCAATTGCCGTGCGTATTCAGATTGATTTTGCCGTCCATATCGACGACTAGCACCGAAACCAAAGGCCGAGCTAAGCGTCCATCCTCGGTCGTCTGCAGCGGGAATCCGGGGTTGATCCATACTCCATCGGTATAGCCGTCACCATCATTGTCGACGTCCCAGCCGCCAATGACATAAGGATTCGTTCCGGCCGACCACGCAGCACTTAGGCCACCGGAAGTGAAGGCCGAGTTACCTCCGTCGAAATTAGGATTCAACTCAGGCAACGGCCGAAAAATCATTGCTTGCTTCACGGCGACAACATTTCTTAACACGGCTGGAGGAAGGGCGGTGCCACTCATATCCTGCGGATCGTCCGCCGTGCCGAGCGTGTTGTCAGGACCGTAAGGCTGCAGAAAAACTCTCAGGTTGTTCGCCGCGCTCGCGCTAGTGAGGTAAGGCGCAATATGGTTCACATAGACGTAGTTGATCATTGCCGGCCGGTGAAACGAAGGCAAGATGGCGGGAATATTCAGATTGGACGTTGTCGGAATGACCGCGGCGAGCGGCACGTTCTGAAAATCAGCCGCGTCATACGGCTCGTCCGTATCGCCGTCACCTAGATCACCGACAACGTACTTCGAGTCGTGAATATGCCCTGGAAGGTTGGGGAGAAATGCGACAGGCAGGTCAATCCCGAGTGTACCTGCCGGATTGCTGGGATGAACAATCGTTACGTTCGTGTCGAGCAACGCTGGGAAAGTGATTGGGTCCGTCTCGTTCGCCGAGTTGTAGCCGACACCTGTTCCGTTGAAGGCGCGGCCGTTCACAACAACTCGATCCCCGTTCGAG
>JAQBZB010000420.1 GCA_027622275.1 Planctomycetota bacterium
ACCTTTGGATTCTCCGTCACGTCGGTTCCCGCTCATCGTTCAATGATCGCTTCCGCGTCATCTTCGAGAATCACCCCCGCCACGATCTTCGTCGTTGTCATGTCGTCAGGGCCGTAGCGAACAACCGTGCCGATGGGAAACTCCGGCGGCTGCCTTGGACCAAGCTCCGCCTCGTACTCTTCAATCGCCGCACTCCACTCGTCGAGTTCCATGTCGGTAAGAAAGTCCTCGTTCTCTTCCGTGACAAGTCGCCCCGTCTTTTCAGTGGCGTAGATAATCGCTGGATCGATGCCAACTTTCTCCATCAGCTCGATCATCTGATGTTCCGCGTGCTCAAAGTGCGGCATGTCTGGAAACGCAGGATCGTCGGGGCCAGGTTCCCGCCCATGTTTCCCCACCTCCTCACGCGCACCTATCGTTGGTACTGCCAGATTGAGTTCTCGGCGGTCCGCAGTTCTTCTCCTCATTTCATCATCACAGAGCGAGACGAGCCTCTGGGGGAAAGGGGGTTCTTCGCGTTTACCACCGCCACAACCCACGGGGGTGCCGCCCATCAAGGCCCGCCTACACCTTCAGAAATCAATCTCGTGAATAATCCGGGCTTATGGGAACTGCCGTTACGCCGCTTAGGCCCCGCCAGAATCCAGAACTTCAACGCATCCCACTGACAGGGCCAATGCGGCTTGCTCATCGACTACTCCCTTGAACCTCTCGGTTCGGTTCGATCGCCATCACTGCCTGCTGCCCGGAGGTGATTCGTCGATCACTCTGTTCCGAGCGATCGCTCCCGCCTTGGCTGCCAGAATCGCAGCCCCCTGAACGATGCGGGAGCCAGTTTTGCGGTCGTCGCAACGCTTGTCAAAAAATTCTTGAGAAATGATCTAAGGCGAGCGGGAGATGGAGAATTACAGGGAGGTTGAGGCTCCTGCCAAACCGGCCCAGCGGGAAATTCGCCCTGGGCTGTTAAAAATTCGAGGTTGTGATGGTCTTGTGTTTGCGCAAGTTCTATTCCAAGGGTTGGCTGTTCTTTCGGGGCAAAGCCCCAGCCGTTTGCCTAGCCCAGCCCAACGGCCTGGGACCGCACCGCAAAGCGAAATGCGTAGGGCCAACGGCCCGGCAGTTTGTCCCGATGGGAAACGTGCCCCAAGCAAATTGCCGACGGTGCATAGTTTGGAAGTCACTCGGTTCAGGGCCCGCGGCTAGCGCCCTCGGTTCACCAAGACAGCTCGGCAGTCCTTTCAAAACACGTTCTTAGCCAGACGGGCTTCAAATGAAGTTCAAGACGGTCAGTTGAAGGGTTTGGCCGATCAATCGCAAAGTCGCCTCCATATTCGCCTGCCGGGCGGCTAGATCCGAAATAGCCTTGACCAGATCGGCATCGATTTCCTCGGAGAGTGCTGCTCGCAGCTGAACGTCTTCGTCCTGAACGCGTTGTTCCAAGATGTTAATCGAGCGAGCACGCGTGCCAAGGTCGGCTCGTGAAAACGAAAGGCGCTCGAAGTCGTCATCCAACATTGCCACAGCACGTCCGATTTCGACTAGATCGAATTTGCCAAGTGCGTCGCTCAGCCGCAAAAGCGAGTTGAAGACTCCTTTTGTTTCTGTTGGATTGACGTCGGCACCTTGCACGCTATCGAACGCACCTCCGGCGAAGCTTGCAACGACACCAGTCGTCTCGATGACTCCAGAACCATTGTTTGCTGGATCTTGAACCGTCTCGAGTCCGGCGGTGAAGGTTCCTTGCGCGTTGATGGCATCGATAATCGTGTTGGCCGTGGTTTGCCCCGCATCGATGTCCACGAACAACGTACCTCCGGCAAACGTGGCGGACGCCGCCCCACCACTGAGGATATCGCGGTAGATCACTTTAACATCGTTAAAGCTTGGTCCGCCAACGTTGGCGGTAATGTTGATTCCGGTGTTCTGGTCATTGGGTTGGGGAAAGGTGACGGTGGCCTGCGCCGAAGTCGAGGCTACCAATGACGCAGTCTCTTGATGACGCTCGATCAGACCGAGATCCCATGCCGCAAAGCTATCGCGACGCACGATCGTCAACGATTGCTGGCCGCTATTGTTCTCGTCGGTGATTAGAATCCCATTGCCAAATTCAGCAAGTCGCGCCGAAATCGGCGAAGCCCCTCGGTTGTTGACGTTCGTGTTAATCAAATCGATCACGTCACCGATCGTGTCGGCCGAGCTGATGTCGATGTCCACATCCGTTGCCCCGGCGCGTCGGATTGTAAAGTCAACACGGGGTCCGTTGATTCCCACAAAATTCGGGTCGGTCGCAAGTGAATCGTTTCCGCCTGTCAGGTCGACACCCCGACCTAAGTTCAGATCCGAGAGCAGCGTGCCGCGACTCAGCGTCCGAATCCCGAATTCCGTCGCGGTTGTCCCGCCGTTTTCACCGATTGCAAAGTTCGATCCACTCAAGCGAGATCGCACTTCGATGCTTTTCCCGTCCGCCGCAATCCGCGCGGAAACGCTGGCGGCGGATCCATTCAGAAGATTCAGCACATCTTCAATTGTCTCGGCGGTCTCGAAGGTAATCGTATGCGTTTGATCGCCGTTGACGATTTGAATGCCGGATTCCCTGTCGAACAGAATTCCAGAGCCTCCAGTAAACGTCCCGGTTGCCGCCAGCTGAATCGGGCCGGTGCCCGAATTGTCCGTATCGGTCTTGCCATCAAGCTGAGCCACGAATTGTCCCGTTGCGTTGATCGCATTCACGACGGTTCCAGCTCTCGTGACGCCAGGGTTCACGTCGATTTTAAGAACGCGGTTCACCTCGTCGAAGACGGCAACCGCTCCGTCACCGGCGACGACACCGGTCGAGACAAAATTAACGGTGACACCGTTGATCTCTTCCCCATTTTCGATGGCTTCGATGAAGATATTGTTGTCAACGCCCGTCGATTCAAGCACAACCGACGCTCGCGAGCCAAGGACGTCGGTCAACCGCGTGGTTAGTTGCAACCGTGGTTCGAGATCTTCGCCAAAGAGTCGTTGGATACCGCCGCCAAGCGAGTTGAAAATCCCCAGTTGCTTGGCGGTCGTGCCTCCCGATACTTCGCGAATCGTCAAGTTCCCGGCACCCGCATCATCGATGTCGATGGCCAGCGCGTTGTTTGTTAAACGTACCGTGATCTGTCGGCCGTCCGGCGGATTACTCTCGATCAGCCGCACGACGTCTCCGACCGTCTCGGCGGACGCGATATTGATGGTCTTGGTCGATGTGCCGTCAGAGATCAGAAAGCTGCCCTTGGTGATGCCGAGTCCGCCGCGGAGAGTGCTGAGTTTCGTGTCGAGCGTCAGGATTGGATCAAGATCGACGGTTCCCCGTACCTCGGACGAGATGGCCCCGAAGACCTCGGCACCCGTGACGTTTGCGTTTAGCAAGAAGCTCGCATCTACCAAGCTACGCAGATTTACTTCGTTGCCTTCATAAACGACGTGCGTGCCCCGCAGGTCGAAGGGCGATTGTGTCGTCTTCGAGCCGGCAAAGAGGTAGCGCCCGCGGAATTTCTGATTTCCAACGTTGACTAACTGCTCGATCGTTCGATTGACTTCATCGGCGATAACTTTTCGTTCGCTGTCGCTGTTTGTCGAGTCGACGGCGGACAAAGCATTGGCACGAACGCTGATCAGCAAGTCGGACACTCGCGTGAGTGCGTTGCCGGTTGCAGCAACGTAAGAAGAAGTCGTATTGACATTCGTAATGATCTGTCGTTTCTCTTCTAACAGCCGTTGAATCGTGATCGCGCGGGTCGCCGCAGGCGCGTCGTCACTCGGTGTCGTCAGGCGAATGCCCGTACTGACTTGGTCCTGAAGCCGCACGAGTTCCAAACGATCGAAGTTAAACTGCGATTGAAGGCGAGCTTGCAGAAGCTGCTCGCTAGCGCGGTTAGAAGCAACAGGATATAACGCGGGCATGTTCTCGTTGGAGGTTAGAGGGTCAGCAGGACGTTAAGGAGTTCGCTGATCGTTGCGATGAGGCGTGCAGATGCTTGATAGCTTCGTTGATAAGCAATCATGTTGATGGCTTCTTCGTCGATACTCACGCCGGTCAAGCCGAGGTACTGGCCTTCCAGCGTCTGTTGAAACACTCGAAAACCTTCACTGACGGCTTGGGTCACTGATGAGGCTTGAGTGACTTTCGCCACCATGTCTTCGTACTGGTTCGCAAGCGTCTGGCCGTTTCGTGATTCGAGCGCCGAGTCGGCGAATGCCGCAAGTTGAAACGCGACGTTCGTGTCTTCGCCGACACCACCTTCGCTGGCGGCAAACTTGGCAGGATCTGCCGCGACGACGTCGGAGATCGCGATGTCGCGGCTGTTGGTTCCGGAAAAAAATGTATTGATGCCCAGCGCGGCTAACACGTGACTGGTATCGCTCCCGAAGCCAAATTCGAGAATCGGTGAATCCGTGGCGATCGTCAGCGCTCGCTGGGGACTCACGCTGGCGACGAGCCCTTCGATCGAATTCAAGGACGCCGCTAGATCTTCCAACGTCGTGTCACTGTTCAATCCGTTCAATCGCACGAAGATGTCTGTCGTTTCTGTCAAGCCTGATCGCGTGTTAAACACCTTCGCTTGGAACGAACCATTGACCGGAGTGAACGCAAGACCGGCCTGATCGAGCGCGATCGTTTCGTCGTCTACGGTGAACTCGCTTTGGACTTCGCTCAGCCCAGTCAATCCCTGGCCGCTGGAGTAGATCTTGTTGAATTCAAATGCCAATGTCGCCGCCAACTCGTTAAGGTTATCAACGAATCCACCAAGGATCTCGTCACGAGCCGCATAGTTTCCGGCCAGGCTGCCGGCGGTCGCCACGATCGGTGCATCGGTCGCGGCAAGATTCACTGTGGCAACTGCAAGACCGCGATCCAAAGTGTACTCCACTTCGACCGAACGGTACTCGCCGTCGAACACCAGAAAGTCGCCGCCCGCAAAGAGACTGACGGATCCATTCGGTTGCTCGACGACGCGGACCTTGAGGATCTTCGACAACTCGGCCAAAGCGACTTCCCGTTGATCGCGCAGCCCAACGGCGTCGCTCGCCGACGTGGAGCCTCCTTCGGTTTGCACGATGTTTACGTTCAATTCCGCGACTTGGGCCAACAACCGATTAATGTCATCCGCCGAGGAAGCAATCTGACTGTTAACGTTGCCTCGAATGTCGACAACGCGTGACCCCAGACGCCGAAAATCGTCAGCGAGCGCCTGGCCCTGAAGCACGGCCAGGTTCCGGACCGCGATGTCTTCAGGCTGATTAAGAATGTCGTCGATGGCATTGAAAAAGTTCGACATCGATGAACTTAGGTCCGTGTCGGTCAGCTCGCCGATCAAAGCTTCGAGTTGAACGTACACGTCTTCCTGCGCTTCGGTGCTCGCGAGATCGCTGATCGCGCCGCGCAATCGCTCTGAAAGGAAACGATCCGATTGTTGAATGATGCCCTGAACCCGTACGCCCAAGCCGAGCGGAAGGTTACCGATCAGTTGCGTCGTGGCGGGCGTAAAGACAGCCCGCTGGCGGACATAGCCAGGCGTGTTCGCATTGGCGATGTTGTTTCCCGTGACCTGGAGGCCAATCTGGGAAGCAAACAGCGCGTTGCTCGCGATCTGAAGCGATCCAAGAAGAGACATGACAGCACTCGGCGCGACTTCGTCAATCCCGCGGCAGCGCCTAAACTTCCTTGTCTACCAGCGCCCCGCGTGAATCCGACGGCTCGTCTCTTGAATATGTCGGCTGCATTTGCCCGCCAGTAGCAATAATCTCCAATAACTGCGACAGATGAAGGATGGTTCTTTGAGCTAGCACCCAATTGGCGAGGCTTTGATGTTGCAACAATCGCATCCTGGCCGCTGCAGCTGTCATCTGCTTGGTAACTTTTCCGCGCTGTGCTTTGGCGAGTGTCGAGGCGATGCTACCAAGATTCTCCGCGGGCAGGCCTTGCTCATTGGCCGCGGCCAGCAGATCTTCGCGCCGTTGGTGACATGACCGCAAGCGATCGCAAAGTGCTTCGGCTCGGGGGTGAAGCTCGATCATCTGCTGCATGTCATTGCAAGCCATGCTGTCGCGCTTTGCCGCGAGCACGTCGAGCAACTCGGTTTGAACATTGGACAGCTCGTCAAGCAGTGACGTGAGATCCGCTTCCCAATCAACTTGTTGCGTCTCGGCCAACATAGCTAGCAAGTCCTTTTCGATTTCCTGTAGACACCGAGTGCTTTGTCAGGACTAAGAAACTGTGGACAATCTAATTCCCGGACGGCGAATTGGGAGGGCGATTTGGGAGGGCGATCTGGGAGGGCG
>JAQBZB010000421.1 GCA_027622275.1 Planctomycetota bacterium
CAATTGTTCTACAATGATTTGCGTCGCAAATCTCCGCAGTCAAAGTATTTGAAAGCTGCACGACCTCTTGAGGCGAGTGGCGGATGAAAACTCAGCAACCAAAGGTTTTGGGAGGGCGAATTGGGAGGGCGAGGCTCCCGCCGAGCCTTTCGCCGTATGGCTCGGCAGGAGCCTCGCCCTCCCGAAACTCAAATCGGGAAGTTGTTGACAATCAATTTCTAAGAGCTTGGTGTACCTTTCGGAACGCGGCGGCAACTCGCTCGATCGTCGCGTGCGATGCGAGCAAGACCGGGTGGTGAAGCAGCACGGTCCTTTCCGCCGCTCGTGCCGAATTGGTCAATTCACCCGCTCGCCGACAGCGCCCGGAACCTCGTCGCGTAAAGCCACGAAATCCGGCATCGATTGCAACTCCCTCCGCTTGCATCGCGGCTAGAAACCGTTCGCGATTCACCGTCCAGTTGTCCTCGTCGAACAGCCACGCAAGCTTGAAGTAACCTGCGGCGCTGTCGTGCGGCGCGCTTTCGATGGGCGTCAGGCCGTCCAATCCTCGGAGACACGTCACTAGGAACGCCGCGTTTTTCCGGCGAGCAGCATTCCGAGTATCAAGCAATTCCAGCTGCGGGAGGATTACCGCCGCTTGAAGTTCGCTGAGCGGAAACGCGTTGTTGCCTTGCTCGCAATACGCCTTCGCACGTTGATGGACATCTTCTCGCGCAGTCACGATGGCTCCGCCGCGACCGGCCGTAAGCAGCTTGCTTCCTCCGAAACTGAGCACCCCGACGTCTCCCCACGTCCCCGCCCTGCGGCCCTCGACGCGCCCGCCCGGCGTTTGGCAGGCGTCTTCGACAATTTGCAATCCTCGTCGATCAGCAATCTCCCGTAATGAACGCATCCGAGCGACGCCGCCGTGCAAATGCGAAACGACGATCGCTTGGGTCTGGGGACCGATCGCCTGCTCGACCATCGTGTCATCCAGCGACGAACTGCAGGGATCGATGTCGACGAGCACGGGACGTGCGCCGATCGATTCAATGCCGCGGAAGTTCCCACTGAAGTCATAACCGGCGAGGATAACTTCGTCGCCCGGACTCACTTTCAAAGCCCGGAGCGCCAGCTCGACGGCGAAGGTTCCGCTACAGCACGTGAGCGTGAAAGGAACGGCGTGATAGTCGGCGAGCCGCGATTCGAGACGTTCAACGTGCGGGCCGTGATAGCGTCCCCAACTGCCATCGGCGAATGCCGCTTCGAACGCCCGCCGCACCGACTCATCGGGGAGAGGCCAGGAGGGTGGTCCTTCTGGGAGCGTCGCTTCGCCACCAAACAACGCAAGGTGGCGGAACCGCGCATCGGGGAGTTGCTCTTCGGCTGGCATCAATATCCTATCGTGACTCCGTTGAACGGCGCAAGTTCGTGGGTGCAGAACGCTAGCATTTCACGCGAGTCCGTGTGGCAACAAAAAACGCCGTTGCTCGGATACGGTCATCTCGATACTCTGCTCGCCCAATCTCTTCTCAGTCTAGTCGGCAGGGCGAGTTTTCGCATCCGGCTCGACGTCGACACTTCCGTTCGGAACCGTCCGCCATGCCCCCACGCGCCGCACAGGTAGCTTGGTGCGAGAGACGCTCTCGTTACGCGAGACGAGTCTGCGCGGTCTTGGCTCTGACGATTTGCAGCTTGGGTGGGTGCGCCTCACAGAAATACCTGACCTTGCGTCCCGTCCCACGAAACCCGTTGCAAGGCCCGTTGCAATTGTTGTCGAACAACGGTCCACAGCCGAGCCAGCGGACGGCAGAACTGCTGCGCCGATACGACGTGGCCCAAGCTGACTCAGAAGAAGTGCTGACGCGGCTGCAAGCTGAGATCGAGAGCGATCCTTCCGCCGACAAACTCTATTCGTTTGCCGAGCTTGCCTACATCAACGCCAAGCGGGCTGATGCGCTGGGCAAGCGGGGGCAGGCGATGGAATTGTACGGATCCGCGGTCGCGCACGCTTATTGGTATTTGTTCGACCCGCGATTTGACCGCTTCCGGAATCCGTACGATCCACAATTTCGTGGTGCGAGCGATGTGTATAACGCAGCTCTCGAAGGGGCCATGCGGTTGGCAAATCGTGAGACGCAACTTCGGCCCGGTATCACTTACACGATTGGCACGGGCGATCAACAGTTCAGCATCTCCGTTGTCGCACACGGCAACTGGCACGAGGACGATTTCGAGCGTTTAGAGTTTGTGTCGGATTACGAGATCGAGAACTTGTCGTCGCGCCATCATTCGTACGGGCTTGGCGTCCCATTGATTGCCGTTCGGCATCCACACGAAGACGAAGATCCGGCCGAACACTTCTATCCGCCAGGGTTGAGCTTCGCCGTGACTGCGTTTCTGCGGGTTGCGCCCAGAATGGACGGACCCGAAGATGGCCCCCACCAGTGCGTCCTCGAACTGCATGACCCGCTCAATTCTCGCGACGTCGTCGTGGCGAACCGACTTGTTCCTCTCGAGACAGATCTCACGACTCCGCTCGCGTACTTCCTCGACAATCCCGATTTTGAAGAACGCAGGAACATTGCGACGTGGGCGCTCCTGAAGCCTGATAGCGCGGACTCGCTCCGCGGGCTGTTCATGCTCGAACCCTACGACCCGAACAAGATCCCGGTGGTGATGGTACACGGGCTGTGGTCCAGTCCGGTCACTTGGATGGAGATGTTTAACGAGCTGCGATCGTTCCCCGAGATTCGCAATCAGTATCAATTCTGGTTCTATTTATATCCGACGGGCCAGCCCTTCTGGATCAGCGCGAGACAGATGCGCGAGCATCTTGCCGAGGTTCGACAGAGTCTCGACGCGGAGCAAAGTACGCCGACGCTGGATCAGATGGTTTTGGTCGGCCATAGCATGGGGGGACTCGTTTCGAAGCTGCAAACGCTCGAAAGCGGCGACGACTATTGGCACTTGCTGACGGATCGTCCCTTCGAGGAACTTGAGGCGGACGATGCGACTCGCGATGCGCTTGCTCGGACCGTCTACTTCGAGCCGAATCCGTCGGTCCGCCGTGTGATTACGATCGGCACACCGCATCGAGGCAGCGAGTACGCCAATGATTACACGCGCTGGTTGGCTCGAAAACTGATCGCTTTACCAGAGCTGGTGGTCTCCGCCACGAGCCGATTGAATCGCGAGAACCCAGGCTTCTTTCGGAACACCGATCTGCTGACGATCTCGACCAGCATCGACTCGCTTTCACCGGACTCGCCGGTCCTGCCCGTCATGCTCCGCTCGCCGCGTTCGCCCAGGACGACATATCACAACATCGTCGGGCTAGTTCCGGATGAAGGCATCGTCGGATCGCTGGCGGGCGGCAGCGATGGAGTCGTTGAGTACGACAGTGCTCACCTGGATGACGTGGCTTCGGAGATCACGGTCTCGGCCGATCATTTAACGGTCCATCATCCCCCACGAGCCATTCTTGAGGTGCGACGCATTCTGCTTGAGCATCAAGCGTTCGCCATTGCCGAGATGAGTGGACAAAAGGAGGCAATCCCTGCCTCGTACGATCTGCGTCCATCCAACAGACGGCGGGAACCAGTCAGTCACTGAAAAACTGTGGACAAACTAATTCCCGGAGGACGAATTGGGAGGGCGAGGCTCCCGCCGAGCCTTTCCCCGCATGGCTCGGCAGGAGCCTCGCCCTCCCCAAAGCAGGAGCCTCGCCCTCCCCAAAGTCAAATCGGGAAGTTCCTGATAATCACTTTCTAAGTGCGGCTGGCGAGGCGGCGAGTGATGTGCTTCGCAGCATCAATGCCAGCGGAGCGCCCACGTTCGCTTTGGGCGAGCAACGTCGTGCAGGCCGGCACGGCTTTCGGCGACTGGCAAGCTTCTTCAGAACCTCCCACTCTAGCTCCGACACCGTGGCTTCCTCCTCGGACTCTTTAGACTCGCGGTTGGCTGGCTCGGCTTGCGAGGTCGTGGTTTGAGAGGTTTCAGCGGCCGAAGCTTCGACTTCGAACGTCCCATCGAATGTCGGCAACTCGCCGCGCAAGACACGAATGTCGCGAGGTGCTTCGATTCCAATGCGGACGGTGTTGCCTTTGAGCTTCAGGATCGAGATGGTGATGTTGTCGCCGATGTGAATTCTTTCTTGAGTCTTCCGTGTTAAGACGAGCATGGCACACTCCGTTGTGAAAAGAGAAGAGAGTTTGGAGGGGGGTGATAGGCGACAACATCCTATTGCACACGGCGGGCCAAACCACTTCTTCGCTGCCAGGAGTGTTGCAAGTCATTGGGCGATTGGCTGTTACGCCGTGCCACTGGCGTTGCATTCGCCGGGACACTTGGTGTACGGATTTACAAGTGGGTTGAAAGAATTGCGTCATGATGCGATTCGAGGCTCGAAACATGAGGGCCAGAACCGACGTTCGTCGCACATCGACGAATTGCCGCCCATGAACCAATCCCATCCGATTCGACGGCCCATGCGATCCTCGATTGCCGCGGACTAATCGCAATCCAACGCCGCATGTGTTCGCCGCGTTCGATGCACAGAGCTTCCGCACCCCCGATCGCCTTCCAGCGCCCGCGCGAGTAACTCGCACATCGGTCGTGCTTCTGTCATTGCCGACTCACGCGTCCGCTGGCTGATCGATTGGAGTGCCAGGGACAGGTTGTTCTCGATAGTTTGGTGGGTGCAATGAGCTGTTCCAACTGAGCCGGTGGCAGGTGATCCGGTGCCGAGTGTCGCCTGGTGGTGTGGTCTTCCGGTCGTTGCCGCGATTTCCGGTAGCATTGGCGATGACCTGTCGATAAACTACTTCTTCGGCGGGCGCTGATTCGTGTAACATCCGGATGCTGTCGTGATGCGTCTTGTCGAGAGAAGCTGGCGATCGAAATAGTTGTGGGCGGACCGTTCTGCGGCTCCGCCTTTCTTTTTATACACATCGACGAGGTGACCAATGCTCTCGTTTTTCGCCAATCTGTTCGACACCACGGACTTTCCCGATCGCTGGCACTGTGGCGACTGGTCGCTGACGCTGGGATGGTTGCATATCGTGTCCGACGTGGTGATCTTCGGTGCCTACACCGCCATCCCGTTGATGTTGCTGTACTTCATTTTCAAGAAGAAGACGGGCGCATTTCTCCCGGTGTTCGCGTTGTTCGCGGTTTTCATTCTTGCTTGCGGTTTCGTCCACCTGATCGAAGCCTCGATTTTCTGGCAGCCGTGGTATCGCCTGTCCGGCTTGATGAAGGGCGTGACCGCGGTCGCGTCTGTCTGGACTGTGATCGCTCTCGTACCGTTGATGCCCCAGTTCTTGCAAATGCGCACGCCCGAGGAATTGGAGCGCGAGATCGAAGAGCGAAAGAAGGCCGAGGCGGAGGCCGAAAGAGCCAATCGTTCGAAAGGCGACTTCTTGGCCAATATGAGTCATGAGATCCGGACTCCCATGAACGGCATCATCGGGATGTGCGAGTTGGCATTGGAGACCGATCTGCAGCCCGAACAACGACGCTACTTAGAGACGGTCCGGTCGTCCGGAGATGCCTTGCTGAGCATCATCAACGACATTCTCGACTTCTCAAAAATCGAAGCTCACAAGTTGGACCTCGAAGAGATTAACTTCGACTTGCGGGACGACGTGGGCAATTGCATGGAGATTCTGTCGTTTCGCGCGCACGCCAAGGATCTTGAAATCGCCTGTCACGTTCAGCAAGACGTTCCCGATGACCTGATTGGAGATCCAGGGCGGCTGCGGCAAATCGTCGTCAACCTGGTCGGCAACGCGATCAAATTCACCTCGGAAGGCGAGATTGTTGTCCGTGTCTCGAAGCTCTCTGGCGACGATGATCGAGTTGAGCTTCAGTTTTCCATTTCCGACACGGGCGTCGGCATCCCGAAAGAGAAGCAAGGGAGAATGTTTGAAGCGTTCGAGCAAGCCGATACCTCGACGACGCGCGATTACGGTGGCACCGGGCTGGGGTTAGCGATCTCGAAGCAATTAGTCGAGTTGATGGGCGGCCAGATAGGTATCGAAAGCGAGGTGGGACGAGGAACGACATTCACGTTCACGGTCAGTTTTGGCGTGCAGAAGAATCCCACGCCAAGGCGCGAGGCATCCGAAAGGGAGTTCTTACAAGGACTGAATGTGCTGGTCGTGGACGACAACGCGACAAATCGCTTCATCCTGGAAGAATTGACAACCGTCTGGGGCATGAGGCCACGGCCAACGCGCACTTTAGGCAACTTGGGGTAGCGCGGTAACTAGATATTGATTAAACAATTCG
>JAQBZB010000058.1 GCA_027622275.1 Planctomycetota bacterium
AAGCATCGCCATGAGGCGTCGCATGGCAGGTTGGAATACCGATTATCTTGCCCGAGTCCTTGGACTACAAAAGACTTAGTGTGCGTTTGCCGTGGCTCCCCACCGAGGCCGAGTGGGAATACGCCTGCCGCAGCGGGACAACGACTTCACGCTACTTTGGCCGCAGTCCCGATGCAGCGAGGCATTACGCGTTCTCGGTCCAAACGGCAACGCAGCAAGTCTCGCCGGTCGGCATGCTCAAACCAAATGACTACGGCCTCTTCGACATGCTCGGCAACATCTCGGAGGTCGTCCACGA
The DNA here is from genome assembly GCA_027622275.1 of Planctomycetota bacterium. GTDB lineage: Bacteria > Planctomycetota > Planctomycetia > Pirellulales > Pirellulaceae. The sequence continues at coordinate 299 of JAQBZB010000058.1, forward strand.
TCGGGTCGAACAAGGTGGGTCGCGTCGCCGATTACGAGGCGGTTCGGTCTTCACGGAACTGGCGGGGCTTCGCGCCGCGGCGCGCTACTATGCGGATCAAACGTTCCGCAACGAGAGGGTCGGCTTGCGGGTTGCCCGCACCATCCTGCCGCCGCGAGCGGTCGACGACCGCCTCGCCGAAGTTCAAATCGGACCGCCCGTGCGGGCTCAAGAGTCGAGTCTAGGCGTCTTGCAGGATCACGATCCCGACGCGGCAGAGCAAGCTGCCGGGTTCATCCCCTTTGGCGAAGGCGAGGTCGTTTGTTTGGGAACTGCGGTTCGGGGAATTGTCCAGCCACGGCGATTTCGAATTGAGAATCTCACCGAAGAGACGCTGAGGATAACGGAAGCCTATCTGGGCGGATTGCTCACGATGGAAGGAGTGCCGAAAACGATCTTGCCACACGGACGAACCGAGTTTGGGGTTGCCGCAAACGACGGTGGTGTTGGTGTGCGGTCTGGGGATTTGGTACTTCGATTCGAGGCCGCGGGACGACAGATGACGCATCGTGGTCACGTCACAGCGAATGTCCATGGATCGATTGTGCATGTGTTCGAGGCAGGAATCAGCAGCCGAGACCGAAGCAATCAAGTGTTTGACTTCGGAACCGTTCCCTTTCAATCACTCGCAGCGCATTTCTTTTCAATCTACCACCGCGGTGACGATGATCTGAGAGTCAATCACATTTCTGCGCCGGAAGGATTCACGCTTTCACCCGGTTGGCCGACATGCATCGAAACGCTCAAGTTCGGGCACTTTCGGGTCGCTGTTGATACCTCGCAGTTGGGTGTACGGTCTGGCCGCGTACGGATTGAGTCGTCGGACAGAGTCGAACCGGTATTTGAATTTGATGTCAAGGCGAATGTGATCGACTCCGACGACTTCAGTGTTGCAGGCGTCTATCGCGACGGCCTCTGGCTGTTCGATGCGAATCGCGATGGCGTTGCTGACGATGAACGGATCGAGTTTGGTGTCTCAGGCGACCGTGCGCTGACGGGCGATGTGAATGGTGACGGTGTGTGTGACCTTTGCGTGTGTCGACTGGGCTCCGAGGGCGCGTGGCAGTGGGAGTTCTTTCTACGTGGTGTGGCCGAGCAACCGGAGACCGGGCTCAAACTCACGTTTGGTGATTCGAAAGGGATTCCGCTGCTGGTGGACATGACCGGCAGTGGCATCGACCGCCCGGCGGTTGTGGCCCCCAACGATGATGGCCGTGAGCTGCTGTGGAGGTTTGATGTTGATGGGGACGGTCGAGCGGATAGCGAGCATTCAATGCTGTTCGGTGACGTGAATGGACTGCCGGTCGCCGGCGATTGGAATGGCGATGGGGCAATCGATTTCGGTTGCGTCCTTGCCGGTGATGCGATCAGGGGATTCGGCTACGAATGGCACCTCCGCTGGCACGGAGATCCAGGTAACGATGCGGTTCGTAAATTCGGCACCAATGGCGACATTCCTATCGTCGGCGATTGGGATGCGGACGGACACGTGGAGATCGGCTTCGTTCGCCACGCACAAGATTCGACCGTTTATGAGTGGGCTTTGGATACTCGCGCGGTTGATGATCTGCCAACCGTAGAATTCACCTTTGGGCAAGCAGACGACCAGCCAATCGTACTTCGCTAGCCGCAGAATCGTTGTGCATGCTGCCCGCGCCGGTCCAAGCTGATACCGAATGTCCAACTACTCAGCCAGCTCTTCACTGCCGGGCGCGAAATGCGGTAAGGCCTTCGTAAATCGAATCTCCGCGTTCGGTCGTTCCTTTTCTGCGGCCCAGTTGAACAGATAGAGTGTGACGGCAGTGGTTAGCTCGTCGCGCGCGTCCTGCCACGTGCGTTGTCCCGGTTCGATTTCGAGACAACGGACGAGATGAACACCGAATGGCGTGACGACCGGCGGGCTGACTTCGTTCGCGTTTAATGCGAACGCCGCGCGCGAGAACGCTTCGTGCATCGGCTGGTGCCGCTCGATGAAGCCGATATCGCCTCCCTTGCCGCTCGTCGGCGCGGTCGAGTGGCTCCGCGCCGCTTCTTCAAAACTGCTCGTTCCGGCGGCAATGGATTCGCGGATCTTCGTGGCCCGCTGAACCGCTTGCTCGACACCGGAAGGATTGTCGCCTTCGACCTTGAACAAAATGTGAGCAACTCGCATCCGCGTACCGTCGAAATCGCGGCGATGATCGCTGAAATACTTTTCGAGATTCTGGTCGGTCAGGTAGCGCGCCAGAACCTTGCGCCAGCCGATTTGCCACTCGAGCAGGCGTCGCATCTCGGGTGCGGTGATCCGACGCGACGCGAGATGGTCCGCGAGCGTGATGTCGCGTGATTGAAGCTGTTTCTCCAGGCGACTGATTTCCAAGTCGACTTCAGCATCCGAGGCACCACGATCCGTCGCCCGCAGCCACTGGATAATCAAGCGGCGATCGATCAACTGGGCCAGCGTTTTTGCTTGAAAGTAAGGCTTGGCCCCGGCATCGATCTCTCGCGTGCCGAGTGCGACTTGCATCTCGCGCTCGACCTCGCTGACCAGGATCGGGTCACCATTGACCGTCGCGGCGATCACCGGCTCGGCAAGCGGCTCATCACCGTGTCCGATCGACGTGATAATCGAGCAACCAACGCAAACGCCGATCGCCGCAGTCCATCGACGACTAAACTTGGGGGCGAAAAAAGCTCTCACGGCAGTTCAATATCTTTCATTTCGTACTCGACGGGCAACTGCAATATGAGGGCCGGCGTCTTGTACACGAACTTGCACCCTGCTGGACCGTCCGGCAAATCAAACAGGTACGCCACACCCACTTCGTTCGCCGCCTGTCGCGTTGCTTGCAAGCCGACGTTTTCTAGCCGCTTTCCATCCTTGTCGGTTAGAAACGCTTCATTCCGATAGACCCAACCGCGATGCGACTCCAAGGCGTTCGCCGCATCTTCAAACCGCAATGCCATGCGTGCTTCGTACAGGTCGACATTCTTTCGCAGTCGCTCGAATGTCACGACGACTCCGGCTCGCTCTTGCTCCACATCGCGAGCATCCGCGATGTCAGAGAACTCGAATGACTCGACGCGGCCTGGAACGAGAGCCGTAAAGCGGCCTTTGATCGAACCGATTCGCTTCGCTTCGCGGCTGGCCAATTGCAGCGGAATCCCAAACTCGACGGCCGACATGCCTAACTCCGCCGAGGCGTTTAAGGCTGCCTGATTTCCAGTGACGGAAAGCGTTTCGCCGCGATCATCCAGCACCGTGATCTCGCTCACTTGTTGCCGCAAGGCGATCGGACTGACACGCGGTTCCCAGGCCACTCCCAGTGAAAGTCGCATGCCGTTGACGGCCGGGTTCCGCAGATCGCGACGAGCTTCGAGCCGCAACGCTTCCAAACGAAAGACTCCCGAATAAACGCCCGTTGTGGTACGTGATGTTTCGTTCTCCGGACGTGCGGTCAGCACGAGGGCGCTCGCTTCGCCGCCGAACTCGTTGATGTTTAGGCCGGTCTGGTCAAGGACTTCATCCAATGCTTGCCAATACGGAGTCTTGTCGAAGCTAACTTTCACTTGACCACTGCGACGCTCGTACCCGGTGACTCGATTGCCGGTCTGTTGCTGCATCGCTTGCAGTGCATCGGCCAAGGACATTTCGCCTTCGAGCGTGACCATGCTTGGCTTGGCGTTCGATTCGGCACTGGATGTCTCCAGCGACTTGCGGACTCGCCCTAAACGCTCCTTCACCTCGGCGGGCGTGCGCGGCGTGATTGGCGGTAGGAGATTGAGTGCGTCCGGCCCAAGTTCTACCAGGGCCTTCTCCGCAGCTTCGCGCTGCGAGCGTTCATCGTCGTCAAGTTGGCGTACAAGTCGAACGACCTCGGCCTTCAAATCAGTTGCCGAGGCGCCGTCCCTCGCCGAGCCATCGCCCTGTGCCAACAACAGGAAGCAAATCGACATCGTGGCGGTGTTCATGCCGTCTCTCCGGGGCTCGTGTTTCGCGGAGTGGTCGAATTCCACACCTTACTGCTGTATTTGATTCGTTCCTGCATTCCGTGTTGATGCGGTTCTTTCGCGAATGTCGGGGGCTGGCCAGTGAAGGCGAGATTGGCGAGCAGGCGACCGTCTTTCGATTTGCCCGCGAGATGACACTCGAAGACATCTTGCATGGCGTACTGGCCGCGATCGTCTAGCCCAATCAGTTCGGTGATGCGGCTGACCTTTCGCGAACCGTCTTCCGAGTAGCGATCGAGTTGCACGATCAAGTCGATGGCCGAAGCGACTTGGGCCCGGGCGACATGGACTGGAATTTCGACATCCGACATCATGGAAAGCGTTTCCAGCCGGATGACGGCGTCGCGCGTCGAGTTGGCGTGGACGGTTGTCAAGCTGCCCGAGTGACCGCTGAGCATCGCTTGCAACATGTCCAAGGCTTCGCCGCCGCGCACCTCGCCGACAATGATCCGATCGGGACGCATCCGCAAGGAAGCGACGAACAGCTGGCGAATCGTCAGCTCGCCGCGTCCGTATTGATCGGGGCGTTGCACTTCCAGGTAGACGCAGTGTTTTTGGCGGAGCTTCAACTCGGACGTATCCTCGATCACAATGATCCGTTCCTCTTCGGGGACGGCGGTCGAGACGGCCCCGAGCAGGGACGTCTTTCCGGTCCCTGTGCCTCCCGAGACGATGATGTTCTTTCGCAAGCGGACGCAGATTTCGAGAAACTCGCGGGCTTCCTCGCTCAATGAGCCAAACTGAATCAAATCCTCCAGCGACAGTCCGCCAAGCTTAAACTTGCGGATCGTCAAGCAAGTTCCGGCACGGCAACCGGGAGGAATGATCGCATGGACGCGCGAACCGTCCGGGAGTCGTGCGTCGAGGATGGGGTGCTCTTGATTGATTTCGCGTCCAACCCACTGAGCGATGTTGTGGACCGCCGACAGCAGTGCATCCTCGGTCTCGAAACGGGCGTCGACCTCGAACAACTGCCCCGCCCGCTCGATGTAAACCTGATCGAAGCGATTGACCATGATCTCGGTGACACTGTCGTCGCCGAGCAATCGCGCAATGGGGCTCAGAAAGTAACCGACGCTCGCCTCGAAGATCGCTTCTCGTGTCATGCCCTCTATGATCGTTCTCTGGAGTGAGTCAGTCAACGCATCGAGGCACGCTTCGTGCGGCAGAGAGGTCGCTGCGGACCAAACAAGAGGCAGTTGCGCAATTCCGCGAAGGGCGAGGCTCCGGCCGAGCCTTCCCTCGCCGAGTGCTTCGTGGCTCAGCGGGAGCTTCGCCCTCCCGAGAAGTTGCCTGTGTGATAGAGTGATATGCGATTTGCCTATCCCGCCTGGCCACGATGAATCGTTGCGATGAACGAACTTGCCAGCCACATCGGCGTTCAACCCAATTTGCTGTGGGCGGTCTGTGCAATGCTTGGCAGCCTGCTGTCGGGGTCGGTCTTGCGAGCCATTTGGCTGACGATTTCGCCGACCGAACAGAAACGTAAGAGCTTGGAAAGCTTGAAGACGTGGTGGGTGTTGGTGCTTCTCTTTTGCGGAGCGGTGCTGATGGGGCGCTTTGCCGTCGCCGGGCTGTTTGCGGTGGCGAGTTGGTTGGGGCTGCGCGAGTTCTTGCGGATGACGAATCAGGCGGGAGAAACCAGCGTTGCCAAACACTGGGTTTATGCAGTCGTTCCATTGCAGTTTCTGTGGGTTCTGCTGGGGTGGTTCGAGCCGTTTTGGGTCACTGTACCCGTCGCGTGCCTGCTCGCAATCGCCGGGACGACGGCAGCGGCTGGCAAGACGAAAGGCTTTTTGCGCGCGGCGACAACCGCCACGTGGGGATTGATGCTGATCGTGTTCTGTTTGTCTCACGCTGCGATGCTGCTGGCGTTGCCGGAAACGAGCAACCTCGTCGCCGGAAATGCCGGCTGGGTGTTCTACTTGGTGTTGCTCACCGAGACCAATGACATCACCCAAGCGTTATGGGGCCGCCAGTTCGGACGACATCAAGTCACGCCGCGAGTCTCGCCGCACAAGACTTGGGAAGGACTGCTGCTCGGGATCTGCACGACGGTGCTGCTCGCGATAGTGCTCGCTCCGCTGCTCACGCCATTGCACAACGGTCCGAGTCGCGAGATCGCTCGAATCGAATTTGGCTTGCCGTACGTTTGGTCCGCGTTGGCGGGGGCCGCGATCGCCGTTAGTGGTTTCTTCGGAGACATTACGATGTCTGCCGTCAAGCGAGACGTGGGAGTTAAAGACAGCAGCTCGCTGTTGCCTGGCCAAGGGGGCATGTTAGATCGAATCGATAGCCTGATGTTCACGGCTCCTGTCATGTTCTACTTCGTTTACTGGTTCTACGCGTAAAGTAATCCCATGTCGCCGCCGCCGGATGACGAGCCGCCAGTCAAAGCAACAAGCAAGGAACCGGTCGCGCGTTTGGTAAACGTGCCGAACGCGCTCTGTGCGATTCGGTTCGTTGGTTCGTTCGTCCTGATCGGACTCGCGATTGCACAGGCCACGAACGCCTTCGTCGTATTGCTCGGCTTTCTGTTAATGACCGACTGGGTCGACGGCAAGCTGGCGATCTTGCTAAAGCAACAGACCAAATTCGGAGCGAAGCTCGATACCGTCGCCGACGTGTCGCTGTACACGGCATTACTCTTCGGTCTGTTTTGGCTGAAGGGTACAGAAATCGCCAGCCAGTGGCCGTGGATGGGATTGGCCATCGTCAGCTATGCACTGAGCGTGAGTATCGCACTCATCAAGTTTGGCGGCTTCCCGAGCTACCATACACGCGCGGCAAAGACGTGTTGGTTTCTGGCCAGTGTCGCCGCGATCGCGCTCTTCGCGGGTTGGTCGACGTGGCCGATTCGCTTGGCCGCGATCGCCGTTACCGCCACGAACCTCGAAGCCGTCGCGATCACGTTCGTGCTCAACGCCCCGCACGTCGATCTGCCGTCGATCTATCACGCTTGGAAACTCCGCCAGAACCCGTAGCGGTTCAGGACAGTTGCGTCGGAGTGTGAATGAGACCCAATCGCCGCAAGAGAACGCGAATTGCGATTGGCGCGATAGCGAGAAGCACCACCGCAATCAGCAGTTGGGGCGAGACAACTCCGAACACGCCCCGCTCGGCTAGCGTCCTCAGCGTCGGCAATTGTGAGCCTGCATAGGCGAAGAAAAACGAGCCGGGCAGCAATCCCAACAGCGTGGCCAATACAAAGCTCCGCGCGCGAATGGTTGTCGCTCCCATCGCGTAGTTCGTCAGCGTGTATGGAAAGTGGGCGACGCGCAGCGCGAAGAGATAAAACCCTCCATCGCGTTCCAGCGCCCGATCGATACGCGCGACGTAGTGCCCAAACCGACCATCAATCACGTCGCCCAGGACGTATCGGCTGAGACAGAACGAGATTGTGGCTGCAAACGTCAAGGCGAGAGTTACAATCCCGACGCCTGCGACGCACCCAAAGATCCAGCCGTAAACAATGGACTTGCCGCCCGTGCCGGGAATCAACGATGCCGCTACGTAAATTAGGAAGCCAAGCAAGCCCGATCTCCACGGATGTTCGTTGACCTGCTGGCGCAGCCAGGACTCGTGGACGATCAACTGCTCCAACGACAACCAGCGCTCGAAAATCCAGAGGAGGAAACAGCACACTGCGACGAACATCGCGAATACAATTACTTTTCGTTTCATGACGAGCTTGCCAACGTGGTACCGACGGCCATTCGCAACGCTCCGGGTACGACTTCAAACGTGGCTTCAATCTCCCGCGTTGGTTCGCCGTCGATGCTGAATTGCATTTCCGGTTTCGCGGTGAGATGAATGCGCGTTGCTTCGAACGTCTTGATCTGCCCCATCGTCGGTGACGAGCCGAGTGTGTAGTTCAGTCCTGCCGAGAGGAGTTCCAGCGTCGGCAGGACCGGAATGATCACGATCGTGAGTTTGCCATCATCCAGCGTCGCCTTGGGGGCGATGGGAAAGCCGCCACCGACGTAGCGGCCGTTCGCGATGACGACACCGTAGACCTGAAGATCTTGTGGCCGATCATCGATATCGAGGTGCAAGTCGCTTGCCCGCATATCAATCAGCTCCGACAAAGCAGTCATCCAATACGCGAACGCCCCCCACCGTGCCTTATCCACATCCAAGACATCCGCCGCGACCTTGCCGGCCATTCCTCCGGATGCTGCATTAACCGCGTAGAACGACTTTCCGTCGGTGATGCGAATCAAATCGACCGCACGGACTTGATCACCAAGGGCAATGGAGAAGGCAGCGTCGAGCCGATCCAACGGAAGTTCAAGTGACCGCGCAAAATCGTTGCCCGTTCCAAGTGGGATGAGTCCCACTTCGATTCGCCCAAGATCAGCGGCGACACCGTTCACCACATGGTTCAGCGTTCCATCGCCGCCCGCCACGATGATTCTCTCGAAACCCTCGTCAACAGCGCGTCGGGCTTGCACTTCGACCGTTTCGCCCTCCCGTCTAATGCAGACTTCGCATTGATTTCTCCCGACCAATGGTGCCAAACGCTGCTCAATCCCGGTGGCCTGGCCAGCGGTTTCGTTGAGGATTATGCAAGCTCGTTTCATACGGCATTGACCCAAGGGCGAGCGGAAGGTGGATTACTGGCGCGAGCGAGTCGCTTACGTTAGAATGCAAGTGTCGTACCGGGAATCCATCGTATCATGTTGAAGTTGCTGCACATCTCCGATTTGCATTTCGGGCCGCCCTATCGTGAGAATGTCGGCCAAGCCGTACTGCGGCTTGCGCCGACACTGGAGCCGGATGTCGTGGTCGCGAGCGGCGACTTCACACAGCGGGCCAAGGACGCCCAGTTCGCCGAAGCACGTGCATTTTTGGACCAATTGCCAAAAGTACCGACCGTCGTCGTTCCTGGCAACCACGACGTTCCGCTGTATCGCGTCCGCGAACGGATGCTCGATCCACACGGACTCTATCGAAAGCACATCTCCAGCGAACTGAATCGCGTGTGGCAGGTCGATGGTGCCGTGTTCGTCGGGCTCGATTCCACGGCCCCGCATACGGCGATCTCGAACGGTCGCATCAGCGAGGAACAGCTCCAGTTCTGCGCGGAAGCCTTCAGAAATACGGGCAATGGCTTGGCCAAGATTGTGGTGGCTCATCACCACTTCGCGCCAGCGCCCGATAAAGAACGTGATCGGATCATGCCCAAGGCGAAACGCGCGATGAAACGCTTTATTGAGATGGGCGTCGATCTGGTGCTCGGCGGCCACTTGCATCGCGCGTACATTGGCGATTCGCTCGACATCTATCCCGATTTGCGGAGCGGGCATCAAGGCATCATCATCGTCCAGTGCGGGACAACGACCTCGCGGCGCGGTCGCGCTCGTGAAAAGCAACGCAACACACTGAACGCAATTCAGATTTGTCCGGAAGTCGTCGAAGTGACGCATTACATGTATTTCGACGATACCGACGCGTTCGAACCGATCAGCCGCCACCGGTTTCCGCGGCGCGGAAAGCGGTCGGTTGATCGCGCCGGGTAAAATGACCGATCGGAAGCGACCGATTACTCAGGATACAGCGCCGTCGACAGGTACCGTTCGCCGATATCGGGCAGGACGACGACGATCAACTTGCCCGCATTCTCCGGGCGTTTGGCGACTTCGATGGCGGCCCACGCCGCGGCTCCGCTGCTGATCCCGCACATCAACCCTTCGAGTCGGGCCATCTTGCGCGCCGTGTCGGCGGCGTCTTCGTCCTTGACTTGGACAACCTCGTCGATGATGTCGACGTTCAACACACCGGGGATGAATCCTGCGCCGATGCCTTGAATCGTGTGCTTGCCGGGCTTCAACTCTTCGCCCGCCTTGCGTTGTGTGATCACGGGGCTGTTGGCCGGTTCGATGGCGATCGACCAAAGTGCCGGCTTCCTCGCCTTCAGGACTTCCGAAACACCCGTGATCGTTCCGCCGGTACCGACCCCCGACATGAAGATGTCTATCTTGCCGTCGGTATCGCGCCAGATCTCTTCCGCCGTCGTTTGACGGTGGACTTCCGGATTGGCCGGGTTTTGGAACTGTTGAGGAACGAAGTAGTTGTCGTTCTCGGCGGCCAGTTCCTCGGCCTTCCGCACGGCACCCGGCATCCCTTCCGCCGCCGGTGTCAACACTAACTCGGCACCCAGCGCCTTCAACATCCGCCTTCGTTCGAGCGACATACTTTCGGGCATGGTGACCATCAGCCGATATCCCCGCGCCGCACAGACGAAGGCCAACCCGATGCCGGTGTTACCGCTCGTCGGTTCGATGATCACGGTGTCCGCTTTGATCTTGCCGTCCCGCTCGGCGGCATCGATCATGGCGCGGCCGATTCGATCCTTGACGCTCCACAGCGGATTCATGTTCTCGATCTTGGCGGCGACGGTCGCGACACAACCTTCGGTGACGCGATGCAACTTGACCAACGGCGTGTTGCCGATGCACTGTGCGATGTTTTCGTAGATTCCGCCCTTGGTTGCGGTGGACATTTCGTTTCCTCTCAAGAAGTGATGGTCTTCGCTTGAAGCCAGCGCACGCAACACGCCGGCCGATTTCAACAAGTTCAAGGCGAAATATAACAGCGAACGGGAAACGGGGTCAACTCGCTTGGAAGTAGGATCTTATTCATCCGGTGCCAGCAGCTGCCGCACGAGCGGCGTGATGTCATCCGCGTAATTGAAGCCTTCCGGCCCGTACTTCAATTCGTCGTTGTTAAACGTGGTGTGAAGCTTGCCGCCGCGATCATAGACGAGCACCGCGGGTATCGCCGCGGTCGCGATCTGCTTGTAAACATCTTCATCCGGATCGCTCGAAATGAAGTTCTGCATCGACGCCCCTCTGGACGTCAGGAACTCCAGTATTCGTGGTTTTAAGTCTTCCGGTTTTTCGTTCTCGCCTCCGTAGTAGTCAATGTTGACCGAAGCACAGGCGATTTCGCCGGCAAGTTCTTCGTGCAAGGCCACAAAGTGCGGAAACTCCTTCACGCACGGCACACACGATGTCGACCACACGTCGACAACGACGACTTTGCCGTGCTGGCTGGCGACCCACTGTTGAATCTGTTCCCAACTCTTGATGTCTGCGTTCACTTGCGGCGCAGCCAGCTCGGAAGTCTTTACATCAGACTGCTCGACGGCACTGTTCCCCACCGAGTTGGAATTGATGCGATCGACCGGCGAATTGTTGCAACCAACGGCTGACAAGACCAGCAATGCCAGACCGGTCCAACTTGCGAATCGCATGAATGTGGTCCTGAACCTGCGAAAGACTACGCGATCAACTCGCTGATGGGCGAAGCGGCGGGATCGGCGATCGGGATCTCGCGGCCGTCCACGTCAAAGGTACCAGTCGAATCGACGCCGACGGCTTGCATGTAGGTATGGAACAGATGCCCATGATCGACTTCTCGATCGGCGACCGCGGTGCCATTGTCGTTGGTCTTGCCAATCACCGCGCCCGGCTGAATCTTGGCTCCTCCCAAACAAATCGACCAAGCCGTGCCCCAGTGATCGCGGCCGTAGTTCTGATTGATGGCCGGTGTGCGGCCAAACTCGGACAACACGATGATCAAAGTGCTTTCCAACATGCCGCGATCGGCGAGATCGGCGACCAACGTCGCGAACGGCGTATCGAATTCGCCGACCTGTTCGAGGTGGAAGTTGAAGTTCTCGTTGTGCGTGTCGTAGTTGGAATGCGTGACTTGCACGAACGTGATGCCGCTTTCGAGCAACCGTCGCGCGAGCAAACAATGACGCCCAAAGTCATGCTGGCCGTAGCGGTCATGATCTTGTTGCGGCTCCTTCGTGATGTCGAAGATCTCGCGCTGTTTCATCAGCTCCAGCGCCTGCTCGTAGTTGGCCGTGTAAGCATCGGTCATCGCGGTTCGGCGCCGCAGCGCGAAGCGATCGTTGGTCTTGCGGCGGAAGGCTTGGCGCGCGAGTTCGGCTTGTTCGCTGATCGTACCAGGTAATTCCGTATTCTGCGGCGGCTTGCCGTCGCCCAGCGAAATGCTCGAGTATTTTGGACCGAGATACGCCGAATCGCTACCGCGCCCGCCGCTGCCGCCAGGAGTGATCACGATGTGGCCCGGCAACGAGCTGGTCTCGGGCGAGAGTGCTTTCGCCGCGACGGCACCGATCCGCGGATAGTCGGCGGCGGGTGTCTGACGCCGTCCGGTGAACATGGCGTAGCCGCCTTTGCCGTGATCGTTCTCTTTCGTGTTGATGCTGCGAACCAACGCCAAGTGCTGCATTTGTTTCGCGGTTTCAGGCAACAGCTCGCAGATGTGAATCCCCGGCACGGCCGTCGGGATGGCTCGGAACGGGCCACCGGTGTCTGTTCCCGGCTTGGGGTCCCAGCTTTCCAATTGACTCAGTCCGCCCGCCATGTTCACGACGACCACTCGCTTCTGATCCTTGGCGAGCTGCGCGGCCGAAGCGGGACGAGCAAAAACTCCGAGTCCACCGACAACCGCTCCGGCACCGGCGGCAACTCCGCCAATGAATTGACGCCGCGCGATGACGTGTTCGTCCGTCCCACATGCATACGAGCACTTCATGTTGAATCCCTTTGCGATTGGTCCCAGTAGGTCACTTCCGCCGGAAGTGACCTGCCAGACACATCAGTGCTTACAGGTGCGGCAACGTCTCGCCTACTTGAGCGGACAGGTCTCGCTCGGCGAGCGAGACCTACTAGTAACTGAATCGGAACTCGGCGGACGTGAGCAACGCCCATGTCATTTCTTTCACGGCATTGAGCTTGTCGTCCGGCCGCGACGCGAGGTAGGCGGTGACGTCAGCGGTCTCTTCCTCCGTCGGTCGTCGCGTCAACAGGCTGATATACATTTCATCGGCAATCGCCGGCGGCTCTTCCAACTTGTTCAGTCGAGCCGTCAGGTTATTCCCGCTTGGGTCTAACCACGATTGTACCGTTGTCCCGTTGGCAAAGAACAAGGCTTGGTCCACGGTCGCAAAAAAATCATGCTGCGGCTGACCGCTGCTGTGGCCGAACAGCGTCACGAAAGTGCCCACATTTCCTTTGGTTTTCTCATAGACGAAGGCTTCGATCTGTTTCTGCCGTTCCGCGAGTCGAGCCGGATCCGCGGGTTGGTTGGGATCGATCGGGAGCGTCTTGTCCGCTTCTGCCGCGCCAGCCGCCCGCTGGTTCTCAGTGACGCCAGTTGCCTCCATCACGGACCACGCCATCTGTTCGGGTGACAAGTGCTCAAGTCGATTGGCCGAGAATCGCTGGCCCCATCGATCTCGCATCAAGTCGTACAATCGAGTCAACGTGGCGGCATCTACCGAGATGCGTTCCGCGTACGTGTAAGCCAAGATCGATTCGGCAGCCCGCAGTTCGCCATCCGCGAGCAGCTTCGCCCGTTCGATGGATCGAATGTTACGGCGAGCCGAAACCAACGGAGGTTCTAGCTCGCGCACCTTGCCACGCGCTGCATCGAATCGCTGTTTGACGGCATCTGCTGCTTGCTTCGCGGCAGCCAGTGCATCGCCCGTCGTCTTCGCGGCAGGCGTCTTGTCGGTGACTGCTTGGTTCGCGGCAGCCACCTCGGCGGTGAGTTTGTCGGCGCGGGCTTGAAGATTGTTCGCGATCTCCGTCAACTCGGCCTCGTTCAGTTTTTCGGCCGCCTCCTTCGTGCTCTTGGCCAGCGGACCGATGGCGTCGAGCGCTGCTTGCTTTGCCGCTTGTTCGCCTTGGGCGTCGGCCAGCGCCTTGGCAGCGGCATCCGCGGCCTTGCGAGCCTCGCCGATCCCGACACTGGCTTTCGTCAGCTCGTCGTAGATCGGGTTAACCGTCCCGCGGGCCGTGTCGAACTCTGTGTCGGCAGCGCTGACGACCTTCGCCGCTTCCGCCGCTTGATTCGCCAGTTCATCCGCCTTCGACCGCAACGACGCGACTTGCGGTTCGATCGTCGTTGCTTGCTCGGCGACAGATTCGGGAGCATCGAGCGATCGTTGATAGGTGGCGCTCATTGCGATCTCGCGCAGCAGCGCTTTCATGTCAAACTTCATCGCGGCAAATTGATCGCCGAGCAACTCGATCAACTCCGGATGCGAAGGCGGATTGTCCGCGTGATGCAAGTCGACGGGCTCGACCAGACCGCGGCCCATCATGTGCGCCCACAGCCGATTCGCGATGTTCTTGTTGAACTGCCGGTTCGATCCATTGGTCGCCAGTTCCGCCAGCTTTGCGCGGCGGCTGAATTTTGGTACCGGGCGGACCTTGTCGGCTGGTGCCACCTCGTACTCCTCGCCCTTCGCGAAGAACGGCTCGTCGATCTCGAACGACGTCGGCAGCTGTGGCAGCGTCTTGTCACTTTCTTTCGTGAACACCGAAGTAAACGACACGTCCCCTTCCGCCTTCTCCGCGTAGAAGACCTTCTTGTCCTTGTCGGTGAACAAGACGCCTCGGTTCAGGAACGCGTAAATGCCAAAGTAATCCGATTGATAGTAGCTGGGGATCAGCGGATGGTCATGACATTGTGCACACTGAAGATCCATGCCAAAAAAGATGCGGCCGACGTCCCGCGTCAACCCATTCGTCTCGCCGTCGCGAGCCAGATAGAAGGCGGCCGCCGATCGATTCTTCTCGTCGGTTCCGTCGGCAGCGAGAATCTCGCGGGCCAATTGATCCCACGGCTTGTTCTGTGAGATCGAGTCGTACAGATACTTCTGCCAGTCAACATTCGTGACGTGCTTCTCGGCTCGGCGTTCCATCAGCATCACATCGACGACGTTTGCCATGTGACGGCTGAATTGCGGACTGCCGAGCAACCGATCGATTGCTTGCTCGCGTTTGCCCGCCGTCGCATCATCCAGGAACGCACGGGCCACATTGCTGGGCGGGATCGAACCGGTCAGATCCAGGTACAAGCGACGCAAGAACTCGCCGTCACTGGCGATCGGTGCGACGACACCAAGATTCGCCTCGGCAATCATCCGGTCGATCGTTGCGTGGAGCGGTGGATCGGCGGCGCGTAGAAAACCCGCGTTCAGCAAACAACACGCAACAGCGAGAGCCGCGAACAGGAGAGGTCTAGTCATGGGCCAACTTTCGTCGCGCGAGACGGTCGTGCCGATCAATCGGGAAGGTGGGCGGGGGTTCGGTAGGCGGTGTCTTGCGTTACGTCTTCCCAGGAACGGAATCACAACGGTTCAACACCGGTCGATATGTTAAACCGCCGAGCGCCATCAGGTCAAGTTTGATGCACGGGTGAAGCCGCCTGCAACGACGGTCGACAGCGTGCCGCCGCTTGTGTGATAATAGCGCTTCCCCAATCGAGTTCCATGCCTTCTCATCGTGGCTTGACGTCGGGGTTTATGCCACACCTCGCATCCAACATCATGCCCCAACAAGTTCCGGTTCACCTTCTGATGGTGGTGTTTTTCGCACTCGGTGTGCTCTCGAGCATGGAATGCCGGAGCGCACAAGCCGGCGATTTGGAGTTCGCCGTGGATGTGATGTCCGTGCTTTCGAAAGCAGGCTGCAACTCGGGCACTTGTCACGGGAACCTGAACGGCAAGGGTGGTCTCAAGCTGTCGCTGCGGGGACAAGATCCGCGATTTGATTTTGAAGCACTCGTTCTCCGCTCGCGGGGACGGCGTATCAACCCGTCCTCGCCCGATCGGAGTCTGATCTTACAGAAGTCGACTGCCCAAGTGCCGCATCGAGGTGGGCGACGCTTCGGCACAACCTCCGCTGAGTATCACGTCCTGAAGAGTTGGATCGCGCAGGGTGCCACCGAACCGACGTCGGATGCGCCACGGGTGGTTAGGCTTGACGTCATCCCGCGCGAAGCGATCTTGACCGATCCGATTGGTGATCTCCAGCTGCAAGTCACTGCGCAGTTCTCGGACGGGACTTCGCGTGATGTGACACAGCGGGCGGGCTATGAACTGTCGAACTTGATGGCCACCGTCGATCCAGGCGGGCGCGTGAGTCGAGATGAATTCGGCGAGACGACGTTGATTGTCCGCTACCTGCAACAACAGGTTCCGGTGCCGATCGCTTTCACCGCCGCACGTCCGGATTTTGTCTGGAGCAATCCGCCGGCGAACAACACCATTGATCGGTTTGTCTTCGCCAAGCTCCGGAGTTTACGGATGAATCCCTCCGCGATGAGCGACGACCACGTCTTCGTCCGGCGCGCGTACCTGGATGCGATCGGGCGTGCGCCCAGCGGAGACGAAGCCAAGATGTTTGTCGCTGACAGCTCGGTCGACAAACGAGCGCGGCTGATCGACTATCTGCTGGCGACTCCGGAATTCGCCGACTTTTGGGCACTCAAGTGGGCGGACGTGCTGCGGACCGAAGAGAAAGTATTAGACACCCAGGGGGTCGAGGCCTTTCATCAATGGATCCGCGAAAGCATTGCTTCGGCACAGCCGCTGGACGAGTTCGTCCGGGCACTTGTCACGGGGACCGGCAACACCTTCAAGCAGCCGGCCGCGAATTACTACCGCGCGAATCGTGACGCTTCGATCCGAGGTGAAACAACGGCTCGGCTGTTCCTGGGGACGCGGCTGCAATGTGCCAAGTGTCACAATCACCCCTTCGATCGCTGGACGCAGGACGACTACTACGCCTGGTCGTCCGTGTTCTCTCAAATTGACTATGACTTGGGCGAAAACAATCGTCAGGACAAGCTGGACAAGAACGAATTCGTTGGCGAGCAGGTGGTGCGGGTCGCCAAGCAGGACGAGGTTCGCAATCCGACCACCGGCCAGATCGCGAGCCCGACATTTCTCGGCGGCAACTCGCTGTCGGAGGAAGAAACGGCGGATCGTCTGGCGGCCGCCGCGCGGTGGCTCACTTCCGAGGACAACGAGTTGTTCGCCAAATCGCAAGTCAATTTCATCTGGTACCACGTCATGGGACAGGGGTTGGTCGATCCGATTGACGACTTTCGCCTGACGAATCCGGCGAGCAATCCGCCGCTGCTCGACGCGCTCGCGGCACACTTTGTTGCGGCGGGCTTTGACATCCGTGCTCTCGTCCGCTTGATCATGAACTCACGAACGTATCAGCTCTCCGCGGAACCGAATGAAACGAACATCGACGACCAGCGCAGCTATTCGCGAGCCTCGATCCGGCGTCTCCCCGCGGAGGTGCTGCTCGACGCGCAAAGCGATGTACTCGACGCGCCAGCGGAGTTTGTGGGCTATCGCCCTGGGATGCGGGCCGTGCAGATCCCTGGTGTGCAAAGGAAACGGCTGCGCGATGAATCGCCGTTGTCGGGTGATCGCTTTCTGAAAACGTTTGGCAAGCCTGAACGCATCCTGGCGTGCGAATGTGAACGGTCGAACGAGACGACGCTCAAGCAAGTCTTGACACTGATCGGCGATGGGTTTTACGATCGTCTGGTTGTCCCTGGGAATCGCATCCAACGCCTGGCATCGTCCGCGTTGACCGACGAGCAGGTCGTCGAAGCGCTGTATTGGGAGGCATTGTCACGACCGCCTGTCCCCGAGGAACTTGCCGCGGCGATCTCGTGGTTCGACGCCTCGCGGGACAATCGAGTTTTCGCCGTGGAGGATTTAGCGTGGGCCTTGCTCAACGCGAAAGAGTTTCTATTCCGCCGCTAAGAAATCGAGCAGGCTGGAAGAAGCTTTGCAGTTCCGGCAACCGCTCATAAACTGCCGGAACCGCGCAGACTTGTTCGAGCTACACGTACACCGATTGCAGCACACCGGCAGTCACCAGCCTCGAGGCTTGTGTTCGACGCAGCATAAACAGGAGCTTCCCGAAGATGCCAAACAAAGCCGTAAACTTCGATGAGATTCGAGTTGATCGACCAGCGTACGCGGACGTCGCCGCTGAGTATGAACAACTCGATGCTGCTTGGAATGCGGCTTCAAACACCGACGCTTGCCGGCAAGTCATTCACCATTGGGATACGCTCGAACGTCGTCTTTCGACTTGGATGAACCTGGTTGATTTGCGGTTCAATCAAGACACAAGCAACGCCGAATACAAACAGGCCCGCGAGTACAGCGACGAGTTGAAACCGCGGCTCACCGATCTCTCGGTGCGGATGAAACGGAAGCTGATTGAGACGCCGTACCGCGGCGACCTGGAAGCCACGTACGGCGCTCAAGCTTTCGCGCTCTGGGAAGCGGACGTGCTGGCCTTTGATCCGAAGATCGAAGCTGACTTGGTGAAAGAGTCGAAGCTGGAAGCCGAGTTCACCGATCTGCTGGCGTCGGGGAAGCTGCAATTCCAGGGCGAAACTTACAACTTCGCGGGGCTCGCCAAGTTCCACGTCGATAGCGACCGGCAAGTGCGTTACGAGTCCAGCGCCGTGAAGTGGCAATGGTTTGCCGATAACGTCCGGCAACTCGACCGTCTCTACGACGAACAAGTCCGCTTGCGAACCAGCATGGCGAAGAAGCTGGGCTACGAGGATTTCGTCGGACTCGCCTACAAGCGGATGAAGCGAGTGGATTACAACCAGTCCGACGTTGAGCGATTCCGAGCCGCCGTTCGCGAAGACGTTGTCCCGTTGGCCACGGAGTTGCGTCGGCGACAGGCGGCGACGCTCGGCATCGACCGCGTGATGTTTTGGGACGAGGGCATCTTCGATCCGCGGGGCAACCCGAAGCCGCAAGGCGATCACGACTGGATGATCGAGCGTGCGACGGAGATGTTCGACGAGATGGGAGGCGGGCTCGGCGAGTTCTTCCGTCTGATGGACCGGTGTCATTTGATGGACTTAAAGAACCGGGACAACAAAGCGGGCGGAGGATTCTGTACCGACTTTCCCGCTTTCGGATTGCCCTTCATCTTCGCGAATTTCAACGGCACCAAGAGTGACGTCGAAGTCTTTACCCACGAGATCGGTCACGCCTTTCAAAGCTATTGCAGTCGCGAGCAGCCGTTGGCCGATTACCTGTTCCCGACTTACGAGTCGTGCGAGATCCACTCGATGGGATTGGAATTCCTGACCTGGCCGCAAATGGGGAGGTTCTT
Organism: Planctomycetota bacterium; assembly: GCA_027622275.1. Taxonomy (GTDB): domain Bacteria; phylum Planctomycetota; class Planctomycetia; order Pirellulales; family Pirellulaceae. Next base: position 19,330 of record JAQBZB010000058.1, read on the forward strand.
TGGCGACGATGCGGAACGATTCCGCCAGATCCATCTGATTCAATCGCTGCTGTTCTTGCCCTACGGAGTCGCCGTCGATCACTTCCAGCACTTGGTTTACGCGGCTCCCGATGCGACGCCGCAGCAGCGCCATGCGATGTGGCGCGAGATGGAAGCGATGTACTTGCCAATGCGCGATTGTGGCGACTTGCCGCATGTGCCGATGGGCGGACAATGGCAATTCCAACGGCACATCTACCTGAGCCCGTTTTACTACATTGATTACACGTTGGCGTTGACTTGCGCTCTGCAGTTCTGGGTCCGCAGCCGTGCCGACATGGCGGAAGCGCTGGAGTCCTATGTGGCGTTATGTAAGCGGGGCGGCGCGGCTCCGTTCCGGCAACTCGCCGAATCCGCCGGGCTCGTCAGTCCGTTCGAAGACGGCTGCCTCCGCGAAGTGGTCGGCCAGGCCCGTCAGTTCCTGGGCGTCGACTGCTAACGCAACGGCAGGTAATTGCATTGGGTGGCTGACGAACTATGCTATACCGGTTGCGGTTGCCAATGGCACATTCACAAACTCGTACGATGGCCTTCCAAGGCCGTCGTGAAGCAATCGATGGCCTTGGAAGGCCATCGTACATCTCGGAGTATTCAATATGTTGCGAACATTTCTCATTACTGCCTTGCTGCTGTTGTTTAGTATCTCTCACGTTGTTGCCGAGGATAGCGACGGTTGGGTATCACTGTTCGACGGCAAGACGATGGACGGTTGGAAGGCGAGCGAAAACAAAGACTCGTGGCAGGTCAAAGACGGTGCCTTCGTGTGTCACGGCGAACGCAGTCACTTGTTTTACGTCGGCGATGACAAGCCGTTCGTGAACTTCGAGTTCAAAGCGGAGGTGATGACGACGCCGGGCAGCAACGCCGGAATCTATTTCCACACGAAGTATCAGGAAGAGGGCTGGCCGAAGAACGGCCATGAAGCTCAAGTCAACGTCACTCACAAAGACCCCAAGAAGACAGGCAGCCTGTACGGAGTCGTGGACGTCAGCGATCCGCCTTGCAAGGACAACGAGTACTGGACGCAGCACATCATCGTGAAGGGAAAACACATCACGATCAAGATCAACGACAAGACGGTCGTCGACTACACCGAACCCGACGCGCAGGAAGCGTTCTCGAAGGATTTCGAGCGGCGACTCGGCAACGGCACATTCGCCTTTCAAGCTCACGACCCAAACAGCACGGCCTACTTCAAGAACATTCGCGTGAAACGACTGCCGTAGATTAGGCGTCAATATACGCGCAAACCGAAGCCGGTTCGGGCGGATGCTTCCCGTCGGATTTGAGGTCGGCAAGGTGTTGCTTCATCGCTTCGGAGATGAGCGTCTTGGCTTCCGCCAAGGAGGTGCCAGTTGCGGCACAACCGGGCAGATCGGGGACGTAAGCTCCGAAGCTCGATTCTGACTTCTCAAACACAACGGCGTAGCGCATCAGGTTCCCTCGTCAAGTTGCACATGCCGGAGGAGAGTTCGTAAGACTCCCGCCGGCACGACTAATTCGAGTTGTCCGGAAAGTGTGACGGTCCCAGTCTTGGAGTCGTGTTTGAATTGTCGGCAGGTCTTGTCGTCGTTTATCTGACGCCAGCCATCCAACTCCAGTAACTTGATCACCTCTTCGACCGTCACTAGTGATGCACCTTCTCGTTCCAGTTCCTGAACTGCCATGAAGTATCCTTGGCCACGCTTCGCGGGTCAATAGTGCTCCGCCTTCCTTGAGCTTCGTCCGTCCTACGGCAGGTAAGAACATTTCTGCCGCTCGCCTAAAAAGGATTCCGCGGATCAAGAACCTGAGGATGCGACCGGCTGTCCGACTTTCTGTAAAGCCAGTAGAATCTTCGGTTTCCTTCGCCTTGGACGAAGTTTTCCCGTTATGACACAACGCCGCCTACTCGTCACCGCCGCCCTCCCCTACGCGAATGGTCCGATCCACATTGGCCATCTGGTGGAGTACATCCAGACGGATATCTGGGTGCGTTTTCAGAAGCTCCGCGGGCACAATTGCATTTTCCTCTGTGCCGACGACACACACGGCACCGCGATCATGATCCGCGCCCGACAGGAAGGCCGCAGCGAGGAAGAAGTCATCGCCGAATCGAAGTTGGCGCATGAGCGTGACTTCGCGGGATTTGATGTCGCGTTTGACAACTTCGGCAGTACCAACAGCCCCGAGAACGAAAAGCTGTGCGGCGAAATGTGGCAGTCGATCCGCGACGCCGGCTTGGTAAAGGAGAAAGACGTCGAGCAGCTGTTTGACGTCCAAGAAGGGACGTTTCTCGCGGATCGGTTCGTCCGCGGCACGTGCCCGAACCCGAAGTGTGGTGCCACGAATCAGCCGGGCGACAACTGCAGCAAGTGCGGCTCGACCTACACGCCCGCCGAGTTGATCGATCCGATCAGCACTCTGTCAGGGACCGTTCCCGAGATCCGCTCCGCAAAGCATCTGTTCATCGAACTCGAACAGCTGCACGATTTCCTCGACCAATGGACCAGCAGCGACGATCACTTGCAGCCCGAGGTGTTGAACTACTTGAAGGGTCACTTCCTGGGTGATGCGAGTTCGCCGGAAGGGCGCAAGACGCTGCGGGATTGGGACATTTCGCGGCCGGCTCCGTACTTCGGTTTCGAGATTCCCGACAGTCCCGGCAACTACTGGTACGTCTGGTTCGACGCGCCGATTGGTTACATGGCCTCGACGCTGCAGTGGTGTCAGCGTAACGGCGAGAGCTTCGACCAATGGTGGCGAAATGAAGCCGTGGAGATTCATCACTTCATCGGCAAAGACATCACTTATTTTCACACGCTGTTTTGGCCGGGCATGTTGAAATCCGCTGGATTCAACTTGCCGAAGAAAGTCCATATCCACGGCTTCCTGACCGTCAACGGCGAGAAGATGTCGAAGAGCACCGGTACGTTCGTCAAAGCCGAGACGTACTTGAAGTATCTCGATCCGTCTTACCTGCGATACTATTACGCAGCGAAGCTTGGCTCGCGGTTGGACGACATCGATATGAACTTGGACGAGTTCGCGGCCAAGATCGATTCCGATCTGGTGGGCAAAGTCGTGAACCTCGCCAGTCGCTGCGCGAAGTTCGTCGCCAAGACAGGCTTAGCGGCTGAGTATCCGGACGACGACGGCTTGTTCGAGCAAGCAGCGAAAGCGGGTGAAGGGATCGCGGCGGCGTACGAGCAGTGCGATTACAATCGCGCCATGCGGTTGATCTTGGAATTGGCCGACCGGGCCAATCCTTATATCGAAGCGGCTGCCCCTTGGACCTTGAAAGACGATCCAGCCAAGGCTCAACAGCTGCAAGACATCTGCACGATCGGCTTGAATTTGTTCCGGCAAATCATCGTCTATCTGGCACCGGTTCTGCCTCGCATCGCGGCACAAACGGTCGAGCTGTTGGAAAAGCCGATCGAGCACTGGGACGAAACAAAGACGCCCTTGGTGGGTACTTCAGTCGCCAAATTCCGCCACATGATCAAACGAGTTGAGCGAAAGGATCTCGATGCCATGATCGAAGAGAGCAAAGAAGAGGATGTCGCCGCGCCGCCCGCGTCACAATACAACGACAGCGGCGAGCCGCTGAAGGCCGAACCGTTGGCCGAGCAATGTACGATCGACGACTTTGTGAAAGTCGATTTGCGGATCGCGCGAGTGCTGACCGCGGAAGATGTGCCGGAGGCCAACAAGCTGCTCAAGCTGACGCTCGGCCTCGGTGGTGATGAAACCCGAACGGTGTTCGCGGGCATCAAGGAAGCTTACAAGCCCGAAGACCTCGTTGGCCGTCTGGTCGTGTGCTGTGCGAATCTTGCTCCGCGCAAGATGAAGTTCGGCACTAGCGAAGGGATGATCTTGGCCAGCGGCGCGGGCAAAGCCGACGTGTTCATGCTCGGCGTCGACGAAGGCGGCCAGCCGGGCCAGCGGGTGCATTGATTCCGCGGATCGCGAACTCGTTCCCAGGCTCCGGCCTGGGAACGCAGTGCCTTGCAGACTCCTGCCTGCTCCGCGCCGGGTTGCGAGGCGGGAGCCTGGGAACCAGAGATTTCGCGAACCGGAGCCGCGAGAACGCACGCCGGTTAGGGCCAATCGTGGAAAGGCTGCTGAAGCTCGGCGACCAGCCATTTGCGAATCGCTTCAGCAATTTGAGTTGCGGAAGCTTCTGGCAGTCTCTTCGACTTCGTTCCGTTGCGACCAATTCGAAATCGTTTTCCATTGAGAGTCTTGATCAGCTCAATGCGATCCGTCCTCCACCCTCGTTTCCGAATGCTGATGCGAATATCGGCTGGAACTCTGGCTATGATTTTGACCCCCGGTTTTGACCTAAGTCAGTGCGAGCCCGTATAGTGAAACAATCGCCGATGTACGGTGTGTCGGCTAGAACACTGTTGGGCGCTCCTGAAACGGGGCGATCTAAATCACGTCGAGCCTATGCTGCTTCCTGCGTTTTTCGTTGTATCCGCGTGACATGAAGCAAATAGAGGTGCTCAGCGGTTTCCCCACCATCTGTGGTTACGTAAATCCAATGTTTCATCAGCAATGCGTTTTCCGGATGTTTCACGGTGATGTGCGTCCCGTCGCTCATTACGATTGTGAACGGGACAAACGGCTTTGCTGATAAAATCTTTTTGAGTTCTGCTTGCATGACTGCTCTCCGTACGTCGTCGGTCGCCCAACATGGTTTTGCCGCAAAGGCCCTGCGGGCACGCCTTCCATTGTAGGTCACGCGGGGCAGCGTTGGTAGAATGATTTGGTATTCGACGCTTGTTCGCTCCGTCTGGGGCGGCGTCGGCAAAACCTCTCGTTCCCAGCATCTCACCCAGAAGTCGCAACTCGGATGCTCAATTACGCGGCGGAGATCTTCCTTGCGGCGAAGTAACTGGCGATACCGTCGACGACGCGCTGTTGCTCTGCGAACGTCAAGTCCGGAAAGATTGGCAGACTCAGGACTTCCGCGGCAGCGCGTGCGGATTCGAGCAGACTGCCTGGGGCACAGCTCACGTGACGGAAGCACTCTTGCTGGTGCAGCGGGATGGGATAGTAGATCTCGCTGGCGATGTGCTGTTCGGCGAGATGCGACCGCAGCGCGTCTCGGCGACCGTTCGGAACGCGGATCGTGAATTGGTTCCAAACATGGGTTCCGTCGCCGGCGGCGGGCAACGTGATGTTTTTCGTTAAACCTACGTCGGCGAACAACTCGTGATAGCGGGCGGCGTTCTCGCGGCGAGCTTCCGTCCAACGCTGCAAGTGCTTCATTTTCACGCACAGCGCAGCCGCTTGGAGCGTGTCGAGCCGGCTGTTGATGCCGACGACTCGATGCACATAGCGCGGGCTCATCCCGTGGGCGGCGAACAATCTGAGGCGCTCCGCTAGTTCGTCATTGGACGTTGTCAACATACCGCCGTCACCGCAGCCGCCCAGGTTCTTCGTCGGATAGAAGCTGAAGCAGCCAACGTCGCCCCAGGCTCCCGCCCCGCGATCGCGATGTTTCGAGCCGATGGCTTGAGCGGCATCTTCGATGACTCGAATTCCTGCTTCCTCGGCAATCCGTTGAAGCTCGGTCATGTTGGCCATACGACCGAACAGATGAACGGGAATCACGGCTTTCGTGTCCGGTGTGATCGCTGCTTCGACCTTGGCGGGATCGAGATTGAACGTCGCGGGATCGATATCGACAAAGACGATCCTTGCCCCCAATCGCTCCACCGCGCTGGCCGTGGCAAAGAACGTGAAGCTGGGAACGATGACTTCGTCGCCCGCACCGATGTCCATCGCCAGCAGGGCCAACAGCAAAGCGTCGCTTCCCGATGCACAACCGACCGCGTGTTTCGCTCCTGATAGCTCGGCAAGGGCGTTTTCTAACTCGGTCACCGCGGGACCATAGAGGAACCGCCCCGTCTCGAAGACGTCGCGAATGGCTTCGAGCATCTCTTCGTGAAGCGGACGATTCTCGCCAACGATATCAAGCAACGGCACGCTTTGCGGATTAGTAGCGCGGTTGTGAGACATTTCGAGCAACTCCTTGTTGTGGACTCTCGGTGGCTGAACTCTGGGCCGTGGGTGAGGACGCCCGTCTCGCGCCAAACTGTCGGAGGGAGACGATAGGCGGCTCGGGGAAAACGGTCAAGATCGTTCGATCAGCCGCACGGCGGTCCCTTGAAAAAGCTCTTCCAGATCCTTTTTGCTCCACATCTCGATGCCATAGTCCGGCGTCGGATCTGCGATCTTGAAGCCGCCCAGGCTGCCCTTGCCGAGCAACAATACGGAGTGTCCCTGTCCGGGACGCCAACCCCACTCAGAGAGTCGCGATTCGTCCGTTTGGGTGACTTCGGTTCCCAAGCCAACACTCAGAATCATCGGCTCGGTTAATGAATTTGAGATTTCGTCGGCGCTGCACTCGATCACCTCGACGTCCCAGCGCGTTCCCTGCGTCTTGCGTTTCAAGCCGCGATAAAGGCCCAGCCAAGTCGTCCCTTCGCGCGTCAAACAAAGCTCCGCCATTTCGGCTTCGGCCGCCTTGATCCCGTGCAATCGCAAGAGCGTTGCGGCCGAGGCCGCCGTGCATGTCTGCTGGGTCGTCTGTAAGCAAATGCCGTCGCGATCCCACTGGTTGCCGCACTTCGGCGGCTCGCCGAGCAGCGGGTAGACAGCCGCATAGCAAGCGGCGACGGCAAGTGCCGACGTGCAGAGTGTCTTGCGAAAGATGCGACCGTAGATGCGCCGCCACGCAAATCCAGCCAATAGACCGGCGAGCGGGGGCAACCAATTGCCGATCACGATCAGGTTGGAGAACGGCAGGATGGCAGTCAGCCGGACGTTGTACCAGAGGTGCCGGATGTAGTAGAACATCACGACCACCACGAGCATGGCAAGCAGATCACTCAATACCCGGCTGATGCGGTACGAACACCGCAACGAACCGAGAAACATGGCAACGGTTAGCCCGCCGAGGATGACGAGCCCAACATAGAGATCGGCCATCGCTGCCTCCCGTTTGTCAGGACGTGCGTCGATTCTACACAACTCTGTCCGCAGGTTGTAATAAGAAATCGAATAATGGCCGATATTTCGGACGTTCGCACATCGCGAGTCGTCGGAACGTCAAATGCTACTCTGCGACAGTATTTTAACACGAAAGCAACAATCACAAGTTTTACGCAGCATTCAGATTGCGCGAGGCTTGCCCCCCCTGAACCCACGCCGTCACTTCTTTCAGATCGGGTTCCTTGCCATTGCGTATGATACGTTTGCCTTCTTTTGTTTCGACAAATGGCTCGACCAACGTCCACAGCTCTTGTGGATCGCTAGCGGCTAATTCTTCGACGTTCGTGATGCCAAGAGCGACCAGAATCTGAGCGTCGTGGCCACGCAATTGGGGGACGCGACAAACCAGTTCCGTCTGCTGCTGCCACTGCGTGACGACATCCGCCGTGAAGCGTTTAACTCCGAGCTGCCCGGAAATTGAATCGGGATCGGCTTTCAACAAGTCAGCTACTGTTTCGATGCCGATCGCTTCCAATCGCTCGGCGGTCCGAGCGCCGATCGAAGGTGCGTCGACCACTAAATCGTTTCGACCGAGATAGAACTTCGACTGCGAATTGGGCGATCGCATGGGGACAACATCGGGCTCCCGATCACGACGCTCGGAAACACGCAACGGCCGTTCATCCCGGCGCGACGTTGGACTGCTGCCTCGCGACGAGCCGGAATCACTGGCACCCGACCGCGTGTCTGGCGTCCCAATCCAATCCGCGATGCGAGACAACTCGAACTCGGTTCCCGACAGCAGCAGGGCCTGGCCATTGCTGCTGGCCGCCATGTCCTTCACGATCGCACGCAACTCGGCAGGACTCAGACGATAGAGTTGCTCGGGTTCGGTGATGCCGCAGGCGACGAGAATCCTTGCGTCATAGCCGCGCAAACGTGGGACTTCGCACAAGAGACGTGTTTGCGCTTTCCACGAAACGATTTGATCAGCCGTAATCCCACACTCATGCAACTCGCTGGCGGCGGACTTCGCCGACAGTCGCAAGAGATCGCCGATTCGCATGACACCGATCTTGCGAAGTCTGGCGACGTTCGTGGCGTCGATGGCGGGAGCATCTTCAATGGGGCTGTGTTCCGAGAGCGTGAACGTGTCACTCGTTGCATGCTTAGCACCGTTCGAGGAATTAGTGAGCGGAATGGCGCTAGCCACCGGTTCTTCGTGCGCCGTGAAACACTGGCGGCTAGCGCCGTGCCGCTCACCTGAATTCGGACGGGTATTTCTCGAACGGTCCTTACCGTCGACCGCTGCCTCGAAGGGACCGGCGTCGGCCGTTCTAAAGCCGGTCTGCGACGACTCGGTATTCGTCAGCTTGGCCGACGGTGCCGCAACATGCTCCAGCGTCCGCGCGGGAACATTTAACAGGCGGAACACGCTGGCCACATGTTCGTGCTGCGTGAACAGCAACATCTGATGACCACCCGCCGCGAAGTCCCGTAACAGTTCGGCGGCTTCCGGAATGTTCTTCGAATCGACGTGAGTGAAAACGCCGCTCACGATCATGGGAACGTGAATGCCGCGTGACTTGAAGCCTTCGACCAAGGTCAGGCAGATGCTCAAATAGACCAGATCACGCCCGCCGTCGCTCAACTGGTGATAGGCGCGGCGGCGGCCATGTTCGTCCACGACCCACACTTGTTCGTTGGCGGCAACCTCGATCTTACGCAAATCACCCGCGGTCAATCGGTGCAGGTACTCGGAAGCATCCGCTACGAGCGTTGATGTTCGCGAGTTGGCTCGGAGTCCGGCGATCGCTTCCTCCGTGGCTGCGATCTTCGCCAACAATTCGCGCCGCCGGTCCGTGTCGCGAAGGTTCTGTTCGACACGCCGCAGCTCGGCTCGTTTCGCATCCAGCTGGTCCAAGATCTCAACGCGGTCCAGCAGTCGCAATTGCGCACGAACTTTCGCCAGATCCGACTCGAAATCATCCACCTCGGCGGCCAAACGATCTTGGCGTCGCTCCAGGGACGCGATCTCGTCCGAGACAACCGACAATTCGCGTTCCCAGTCGGACGGCGTCTCCGTCACGAGCGCCCGAGCGTGCAACGGCGGATGTTCGGTACATTCACATTGGGCACTGTGCCAAGGAGTCAAAGCAACCGCGTCCCGACCGTAACTCGCTTCAATCTCGGTTTGCAAGTTCACCTTGCGGGCCGTCGCGCCCTTGATCGCAAGACGCAGTTCGGATTCGCAGCGGATCAGATCCTTCGCCTCGCTGGCGCAGTCCTTCTGGTGCGCCGTCGTTTCCCGGTAGCTCAGCTGGTTGCAGAGCCGATACACGTTTGCCCGCAGATCAGCCAGGCGTTCGGTGAACAGAGACCGGATTTCGTCCCCTTGGTAGTTCGCTGAGTCATTGATGTCGGCGAGCGTGGACTGGACGTCGTCGAGCTGTGATTCGATCTCGGCTAAGCAGCGACGAGGATCGCCAGCCAGCTCAGGCGGTCCAATTCGATCGGCCCGCTCGTCAAGCGACTGGTGCCGGGTCGTGATCTCGCGGAGCGTGTTCTGCCACCGCTCGATCTGAGCCACTAATTCCTTCAACTCTTGGGTCTGTGGAGCATCGATGTGACGAGTCGTCGGCGTGGCATCGCGACGAGCCAAGATCAGCTGCCGGCGATGTTCAGCGGCGTTCAGTTCGGTTTGCAGCTTTCGCAGTCCCGCTTGCCACTCGTCGAGCTGAGCTTCGAGGCGTTGGATCTGACCCGACAGCACGTCTTCGTCAGGCTGATCGTCGCGAGCCGTTTCGAGTTCGCTGATCACGCGCAGCAACTCGACTCGGCGGATTTCCAGTTCGTCATGCGTCGCGGACACCCGCGGAATTGTTGCCAGCGTATCGCGTTGCTGTCGAAGTTGCTGTTCTAAGACGGAAAGATGTTCCGGATCAACGGCACGGCCAAGCAAATCCAGACCGCTCGTATGGGCTTCTTCGATCAACGCTCCGATGCCCGGTCGACGGCGATAATCAACCGCATAAATGCGATCGAAGGTTGATTCAGGTACCGCCGTGATCGCTTCGGGAATATGAGCGCGACTGACGCCGGTGCCGTCTTCGCGTTCGATCGTCAGCCGGCCGTCATGGCTGCCATCGTCGACGCGAGTGACTGTTTGAAGGCCCGATATCGTCCGAATCGCCAACCCGCCGCCAAAGCCTCGCGAGTCGACGGGCAAATAATGCCGCCGGGTTGATTCGTCGAAACCGTACAAGATGGACCGAACGAAGCGGCCCAAGGTCGCCTTGCCGGACCCTGCCGGCCCGTGAATGACGTTGACCCCACTGGTCAGAGAGTCAAGAGACAGATCGGAGCACGCTCCGAACCGATCCAGTCGAATGTTTCTGATTTGCACGAGAACCCCTCCTTGGGTAGTTTGCAATTCACGTCGTCCGGTGACAGATAGCGGGGCGGTAAATTAACACATCCCGCTCCACGAACCTAGATCGATTGGCCGCTCTGAGGGCACCGGGTTGCTAGCGTCGCGACGAAGAACCGCGACGACGCCCAAGTCATCGCGTTCATCTCACCCAACCCGCACTTCTTACCACAACCTGCGGGTTGGTTGGATGGAACCGGAAAGTGGAAAGAATCAAGTTCGACTTCTCGCGCCGATATTACCGAACTTATCAGATAAGCGGTCGTGGCCTCGTTGCGCGGCTCGCGTTTATCGACACTTTGAGGTCGGCGGAATGACGAAAGCGTTATCCAACACACCCTTGTGGCCGTACATCGGAGTCGCTGGCTGCTTGCTCATCCTGACGTTGCTGTCGCCGCGGTCCTGGAAGCAAGACGACGACCCGCTCGTGTCGGAATCCGTGCGATCGCAACCGACTCTGGCGGCGGCCGCGATTGCGAGTCCGCCGACCGACTCGTCCTCGCAACACCAGGCGTTCGCGGACGTCGGCGTTCGTCCGCAGCCTCATACCTCCTCCACGTCACCGAATCAGCTTTTGTCGTTAAACGAATTCCAAACGCCTCGACAGACCGCCAAGATCTCGCCACCCGTGACGGAGCGAATTGAGTTTGATCCATCCTTCAGCGGGTTCCCAAGTCTGCCCGAACCGGACACGAAACCGTCGCCACTGCGTGTCAACATCGCCCCACGTCTGTCACCCCCCACGGCGTCGCTCGAGCGTGTCAACGTATCGGTTGCTAGAAAGACAGCCGAGACCGCGCCAAATGTTTCGACATACTGGCCGATGCCCCACAATCTCATCACGCGACTCGCAACGCTTGCGGAGATCGAGGGCTGTCAGGAATGGGCTGGCCGCGTACGCTTCGCCATCGAGCAGCTCCATCACACCGAGTTGCCGCAGGGCGGCGGCGTCACCGAGTATCTCGAGATGCTTGACGCCGCCGTTCACGAAGCGACAGCTCTCGCCGAACGTGAACAACGCCCGGATGCACGGGCCGCGATTCTGCGAGCCAATTACGCGCTGGCGCGACGCCTTGAGATCTGGCAACAAATTCGGCGGGTTGTCCAAGGACAAACGGTCCCCATTGCGTTGCAAAGCGATGACAATGCACGAATCGGCCAGCGGCTGGACGCGGTCGACGAGCGATTGGTTGACGCCGCGCAAGGAAGTGTGTGGAGCAAGTATCTGAGACTGGATCAACTGCGGACGCTGATCGGCTCCGGCGATACGCAGGCTCAGCATCGACTGGCACGCCAGATTCTCGCGCGGATGGAATCGGACGAACTCGATTCGCGGCAATCGACAATGTTGGAGGCTCCGCCGTTCTCGGAACTGGCGTTTGCGCTGCGACGCTGGGCGGACGAGCCCGTTGACTGCACGGCATTGCTCGATGACATCGAGGCTTATGAAGAGTCTCGCCGCGTGGATGGAGCCCATTCGCTCGCGCGTCTCTACCAGAACTCACGTTGGTCTACCAATCCGGAGATCGAAAGGTTAAGCGATTTGCTCAACTCGCATTATCGCAACGCCAACATTCGCGTCGCGATCGCGAGCGAGTTTCTGAATCGACTGATTCCCCACATCGAACCCGCGGACGAAGACATCAACGAATACATTCAGGGAACTCAAGTGTACGGAGTCAGCCGCATTCATACCGAACTGCGTGCGACGCTCATTCCGGATTTCGTACGGTGGCGGGTCGGCGTCGAAGCGAGCGGCGAAGTGGAATCGTCGACGGCCGCGGACGCGGGGCCCGCGACGTTTTACAACGAAGCGCTGTCCCGCTATCTGGCGCGCAAATTGCTGATCGTCGAGCGCAATGGCGTCAGCGTTTGGCGAGCGGAAGCCGAAGCGGACAGCGATGCGGGCTTGACCGGATTCCGGACGGATTTTGACCGCGTGCCGATCCTCGGTTGGCTGGCGCGGACGATCGCACTCGATCAGCATGACAGCCATTTCCGCGGTGCCCAACGCGAAGCCGAAGAACGATTGGCGGCTCGTGCCAGCGAACGTCTCGACAAGGAAGTACACGCGCGACTCGAAAGGGCGGAGCAGGAATTCAACGAGTACTTGTTGTCCCCCATGACGCAGCTCAAACTGAATCCCGTGGCACTTGACTTGCGTACGAGCAAGACGCGACTGATCGGTCGCTATCGCCTCGCGGGGGACCACCAACTGGGAGCACACACACCGCGCCCGCAAGCACCGGGCGACAGTTTGCTAAGCGTCCAAATCCATGAGAGCGCGATGAACAATGTCGTCGAGCAACTCAGCCTGGACGGGAAGGAGTCTGATCTGCGGGAGCTGTATCGCGAGATTTGCGCCAAGTTTGCGCGGCCCGATCTGGAAGTGCCCGATGAAGTGCCCATGGGTGTGAAGATCCGCTTCTCGGACAGCCAGGCGATACACGTGCGTTTCGAGCAAGGAAGAGTCATTGTGACGCTGCGAATCGCCGAGCTTAGCCGTGGGCGGCGGCACCAGTGGAGGAACTTTGCCGTCCGGGCTTACTACGTTCCCGATCCCACACAACTCGATGCCAACCTCGTGCGGGAAGGCTCGATCGAACTCGACGGACAGCATATCACCTCGCTCGATCGAGTCGCTCTGAGCGGAATCTTCAGCAAAACGCTTTCCCGAAGTCGGCCGTTCAAATTGATCAACAAACAAATTGCGGAAAGCGAAAACCTCGATGACCTGCAAGTCACGCAGTTCGTCGTCACGGAAGGCTGGATCGGCGTCGCACTCGGGCCGCAATACGGTACGACCGTCGAGGGATTGGCAAGGCAACCGGAGGCGACGCGGCTTCGCTGAGGTGACACTCGAGGGAAGTGCTGAATGACGAAAGACCCAAGGACGAAGGAAATCCGAATGATCGAATGTCGAATAGGAGTGCTATCCCGCTTCATTCGTGCGGGGCTTCGGATTTCGTCATTGGGTCTTTCGTCATTGGCCATCGTCATTGGCCATCGTCATTGATCAACTGCGGCGCAACGTCCAACTCACTCATGATCTTGGTGATCTCACTGACGAAGCCGGGTTCGTCCAGCAGCTTCATGATCGTCGGATTGCTCATCAGCGACCTGGCAGCTCGATAATCGATCGGCTTGCCCGAACGCAGCACTTGCTGAATCTCGGCGTCGGCCGTCAGCGAATCGATCGCGTGACGCATCGCGGGACGTTGCTTCAAGTGCTCGATCTGTGGCGACTCCATCAGCTGATTTAACTTCTGAGGATCGCGCGCCAATTTGATGCTCTCCTGCATGGGAGCTAGCTGCGGGAGATACTGGAAAGGGTTGTAGGCAACCACCAGGGGGCCAAATTGGCTGCCTCGGGTCTGCTCCGCAACCTTGACGATTCGCTCGGAGACCGCGAGAGCAAACGTGCTATCGACCGTCCGCGAGGCGACTCGCTCCTTGGCCATCGGCTCGACGGTCAACAGGCCGCCGAGCAACAACAACACGATGCCGGTCCCTTGTACTGCCCCGAGCAGGAACCCGAACCGGCGGTTCATCGCTTCCAGACGTGGGCGATCATCCAGCAACACGCGTGCAACGATTGCCATGACGATCATCGCCGCGCACGTGATTCCGATCCCAATCGCCCCGATGCTGACAATGCGACTGGTCAAGCCCGTGGTCCCGAGGAACTCCACGATTTTGGGCTCGCACAACTTTCCCCAACTCGGCGCGTATGCAATCGCCGCCACAGCGCCACTCAAAAATCCGGTCAACTTGGCCGCTCCCATCCGAAAGCCGCTGAAGCCGGCCACCATCACCGCGGCGAGAACAGCAGCCGCGACATGATCTTCCTGCATCCAGAAATAGGAGATCGCGGCTGTGAACAGCCCGACAATCGGCATCCACAGCGGGATGCCCCGCGGTTGGTCATAAGGACTTGTCGTCATGGCGATCGATTAGGGGGACGAGTTGGCTTTAAGCCCCTGATACTTGGAGCATCCGAGCGATGCAGGGCATTCGAGAATTCGAAGGCTCACCAAAGCTTAGCATTTCGATCGGGAACGAGTCGTCGAAAAAGCCGTCAAACTCACTCGCCAAGGCTTGACCGTCCCCGGCACGTCGGCGAGTTCGTTGCCGTTCTTCAACACCTTGGCGTTCAGGGATTCGCCGCGGGGGTCTTGCGTGGCACAAATTCAACACGATCATGAGAGCTTGTTGAAAGAACGAAACACTGCCTCCCGCCTCGCGATTCAAGGAGTTCAACATTGTTTGCTGGTCACATGTACGAACCGAAAAAAATCAAATTGGTCGATGTCCCCGAACAGACGCTCGAGGGCGAAGGCGAGATCTTGTTTCAGCCCGAGCTGGCTTGTTTGTGCGGCTCCGATTTGCTGTACTTCGAAGGCGATTATCACGAGCACATGCCGCAGGTCGGGCAATCGTTGCACGAGATGATCGGCCGCGTGGTCAAAACGACCGGCAGCCGGTTCAACGTCGGTGATCGCGTCCTCTGCGTGCCAATTGAACATTACGGCTTCTACGAGCGGTTTCGTGTCAGTGAGAAGCGGGCGATTCCGCTGGATTCGCGGCCGCCGGATGATCAAGGACTGCTCGCCCAGCCGCTCGGTACGGTGCTCTTCGGAATGAAGAAAGTCCCGAGCGTACTCGACAAGGACGTCGTCGTTCTGGGCCAGGGACCAATCGGTCAACTCTTTAACGGAGCGTTGAGGAACCTGGGTGCTCGGCAGATCATCGGCGTCGATCTTCTCGATTCGCGGTTGGAAGTGAGCCGGAGGATGGGTGCCACCGCGACCATCAACGCAGATCGCGAGAACGTGGTCGACGTCGTGCGTGAGTTGACCGGCGGGGCGATGGCCGATCTGATCGTCGAAGCCGTCGGGCATCGCGAACAACGGATCAACGATTGTTTCAATTTGGTGCGTTACGGCGGCGACATTCTGTTCTTCGGCGTGCCAAGGGCCAAGATCGACGATGTTCACTGGCGGATCATCTTCGACAAGAACGCCTCGATCCACACGAGCATTGGCCCGAGTTTCGAGCGCGATTTCCCTCTCGCCATGCGATGGATCGCGGAGAAGCGAATCGATGTGACGCCCTGCATCACGCACACCCTGCCGCTGGACCAGATTCAGGAAGCCTTTGATATCTTCGCCGAACGTCGTGACGGAGCTATCAAAGTGTTCGTTGATTTTCCGCGCTGATGGCTAGTGGAACAGCGTCGTCCAGTCCCCGCGAGTTGGAACCCGTCAGGCTCAAGACGGCGTCGTTGGCGCTGCTCACCGTCGCGATGTGGGGTGCCAATCCGGCGGCGGTCAGCTACAGCCTCGACACGCTTCCGCCCATCGCCGTGGCTGGACTTCGCTTCGCGATGGCCACGGTGGTGATGCTGTTTTGGTGCCGGGTCGAAGGCTGCGGGTTGCGGCTTCGCGTGGGCCAACGATGGCCGGCGTTGATCGCTGGTGTGCTGCTCTTTCTGCAAATCGCTTCGTTCAACATCGGCGTGACGATGTCAAACTCGTCCCACTCGTCGATGATGATCAACACGTTTGTCTTTTGGGTCGTCATCATCGAACACTTTGTCACGAAAGCCGATCGATTGACGGCGCGGAAGCTGTTCGGGTTGTTTGTGGCCTTGGGAGGTGTCTTGCTTCTACTGATTCGTACCGAACCGCCCGACGCTCCGGTATCGAGCACCTCGCTCGATCAGCCAACGCTGGTCGGCGATGCGATTCTGCTGTTTAGTGCGTGCATCTTGGCTTGGAAAGTCGTTTATGTCCGGCACGCTTTGAAGTTCGTCGAACCGGGAAAGCTGATCTTCTGGCACGACCTGATTGGAGTGGTCCTGTTCGTCATTTGCAGTGCCTCGTTCGAGCAAGTCGAGTTCGGAGGATTCACGACGTCGGCAGTCGTCGCGCTCGTCTATCAAGGTGTCTTCGTGGCGGGGTTCTGTTTCGCACTCCAAGCGCTACTCCTGCGTCGCCACTCCGCCTCGCAGATCGCAGTCTTCAGCTTCGCCACACCGCTGTTTGGCGTTGGGACTGGCATCCTGCTGCGCGGCGATCAAATGACGCCCATGCTGCTGGCCGCGGCGGTTTGTGTTGCGATCGGTATACTGCTGGTCAATCTGAAGAAGCCGGTGGCGATTGGCGACTAGCCCGGATTATTCATCAGCCGCCTGGCGCTAGCCTGCGGTTCTCGCGAACTTCGAGAGAACCGCTCGCTAGCGCGTGGCGGCTGATTTGCGCGGTGTTTTGGGCAAGATAGCCGTAACTCTTTTTACAAACGTATGTTTTGAAGAATGCT